>JAKJFV010000011.1:242-15981 GCA_022704725.1 Spirochaetota bacterium | reverse complement strand
TGTCCAAAGGCGCAGGTTTACAAGAAGATTTTTATTATACGACACAAGTTTTTGTGCACTTGCAATAAGTTTTTCCAGGCGGGGCCGCTGTTCTTCGAAGGGAAACTGTTCAAGACTTTGAAGCGATATATGCATACGCTCCAAACCGCTTGACTCTATGAGCTCCTGTTCTTTAGAGGACAGCAGAGTGCCGTTTGTAGTGAGATACACCGCAAAACCCTTACCGGAAGCGAGCGTGATAAACTCGCCGAGCTGCGGATGCAGAAGCGGTTCTCCCATGACATGAAGATAGAGAACATCAGATTGCCCCTCAATTTTTTCGAGTATTACGCAGAATTCTTCACGGCTTAAAAAAAGAGGAGGCCGGTTTGTTGGTGAACAGAAGGAGCACTTGAGATTGCACACGTTCGTTATTTCAAGATAGATTTTTTTAAGCTTTTTGCGCATGGTTTATATGAAGAGAATTCTGCATAATAGTCAAGATGGGTCTATGCTCTTTGTCCACTGTTTACGGTAATACTTTTTTCTGTATTGTGCAGGCGTAAAGCCTGTCTCTTTTTTAAAAGCCTTTATAAAATTACTGTGAGAAGAAAACATAAAATACTGACTGATATCGGCCGGTTTATAGTCTGCAAATGTAAGCATGTTGGATGCAGCTTCTATGCGGAGCTTCATAACATAGGAAAATATCGTTGAGCCTGTTTCTTTTTTAAATAAGGCACATAGATAATTTTTCTGCATGCCGGAAGAGGAGGCAATATCAGTTAGTGTAATTTTTTCCTGAAGGTGATCATAGATGTAATCTATTGCCTTAATCACCGGACGCGAATAGCCGCCCAGGGATCTGAGGCTTTTCATCTTGGAAGCAAAATCATACACAATGAGGCGGTGAAGCTCATGTATTTCATCTTCTGTCTGTGCTGCGTCTGCCTTTTGAATACTTATGTCGCTCAGCGTGTAGGCTGTCTCTGAGGGAAGCCCGCCTTCTATGCAGAACCTCGTGATCATGGCGACAGTCACCACCAGGTGATACTTCAAATTCCGCAAAGGGTTGTTCGACAATTTCCCGAGCTTTTCATTTTTAAGAGGCAGCATAATACTTTCAAGTTTTTGCAGATCGCCCTCTTTTACCGCTTCGTAGAAATCCATCTCCCTGTCATACTCAAGGTGTGAAACCTCATACTCCCGCTGTAAAAAGAGTTTATGGGAAAGAATTCTATCATCTTCCTCGTGTTGAGTGATTTCTGTTTGCTCTTCTCTTTGAGAAATTGTATCGGTACCAGCATCGTTAGGGATCAAATTCATAACTAAACGTAATTGTACACTATATTTCATATTTTACTACTATACTGCAGCAGTTTGAGCGGTTATTCTAACACTGATAATTACTCATGGAGGTAAGAATGAAACTTGAACGGGGAATAAATTTCGGGGGATGGCTTTCTCAGTGTAATCACACAAAGGAGCGGTACGACAGCTTCATAAGCAAACAAGATGTGGAGCGTGTTAAAAGCTGGGGCTTTGACCATATCCGCCTTCCTTTTGACTACAATGTCATAGAAAATGCTGACGGCAGCGATAAACCTTCAGGCTATGTCTATTTGGACAACATGGTTTCGTGGTGCGCGGAATACGGCCTTAATCTGATACTGGATCTTCACAAGGCTGCAGGCTACGACTTTAACGACGCAGGAAACACGCAAAAGAATTCGCTTTTCAATGATGAAAAACTTAAGGCAAAGTTTGTATCACTATGGGAAAAAATTGCAAAAAAATACGGATCGTACACCCATGTCGCCTTCGAACTTTTAAATGAAGTTGTCGAACAGGATCTTGCTTCTTTATGGAATTCACTTATTACAAGAACGGTGTCTGCTGTCCGCAAGCATGCTCCTGTTACCAAGATTATTTACGGAGGCATTCAATGGAACAGCGCCAGAACGGTGAAACTCCTTGAAAAGCCTTTGGATGAAAACATTATTTTCACGTTCCACTTTTATGAGCCGCTTATTTTTACTCACCAAAAAGCTCCGTGGGTTCCCAACATCATCATGGACAGGGACGTTAACTATCCCGGTACCATGGAATACTTTATTGAACTTTCCAAGCCTCTAGGCTACAAGGGTAAAGACGTTACCGATGCAGATAAAAAAAATATGGGCGATTCTTTAATACGCGAAATGGTAAAGGAAGCAAAAACTGCTGCCGCGAAATACGGAGTACAGCTTTACTGCGGAGAATTCGGCGTCATAGACAGAGCACCGGCAGAGGACAGTCTTAACTGGTTTAAAGATGTATTTACCATTTTCAAAGAAAATAACATAGGCTCTGCAATCTGGTCATACAAAGAAATGGATTTCGGCATTATTGATGACCACTACAAACCTATAAGAGACGAGCTGCTATCAGTCTATGTGAAATAAAAAAAGACTCTTTCACCGCAAGGATGAAAGAGCCCTTTTGTTCAACTGCCCTAAGTAAATAGAACGAACGTTCGTTCTATTTCACTCTTGTTCACGCATCCGTTTCAACTTTTACGATTTCCAGCAGCGGAGTTCTCCAATTAAGAAACGGCTCGGCAGCCTTGTGATTCAGGAAACTGATAACAGGCCCCATGAAAAAAGCGGTAACAAGCGTTCCGGCTCCAGGCATCTTGCCGAATACCATGCCGAGCGCAACACACAGGCAATCAGTGGCTACACGTATCCATTTAAAAGGAAGAACGTAGGTTTTAATTTTTATTTTCTTTTTTGCAAGGATGAGGGCAATTGCGTCGTACACCGAAACGCCGAGGTCTGCTGTTATATAAAACGCAGAGCCGAAGCATAAAATGAGAACGCCGAGAATGAGCATTCCGCTCCGCAATACTACAGACGGATCCGGAAAAACAGACACTAAAAACCCATATGAAAAATCGATGATGTATCCGGTTAAAAACATATTTATGAAAGTCCCCAAATTGATATAGTGCTTATCCCAGATGAAAATAATTACAAGCATTATTAAACTGATAATTACATAGTAGGTTCCATAGCTCATGTACTGAGAAAAAACGGAATGCGAACCCTGAGCAAAGCACTGAAAGGGGTCTACCCCAAAGGCTGCAAGGTTAAACATACCCACACTGAATGAACAGATTAATACGCCTAAAAGGCACATTAAAACCCGTTTTACAAATCTCTTATTAAATGTCATTTTAGCTCCTAAAACCGGCTGTTCCATGGATGCATTTTTATACCATGAAGCGACAGCTCTTTATCTCCAGCATACACGATGCTGCACGAAGAAGGAAGCTCTAGCTCTTACAAATTGTCAATGGTATTCTCAATTTGTAAAGACTTACCCGTCAAGTAAAAAAGTATTCAACCCTATTAATCCTGAAAATCCTGTTATCCTGTCTTATATACATCCCACCTGTGCGCTCTCCAATCTGTGTCAATCGCTGCTTTGCTTTACCCCATATACATCTGCGTGCATCTGTGTTCCCCTTCTTCTCCCCTGCAGATAAAAAAGAGCCGCTGCATCTTGTACAGCGGCTCTTTAACAAATTTTAAATGGGTATTTAGAATAGCACTTTTTTTTGCTATTTTACTGCCTTTTTAGCCTCATCAAAGTGTTTGAGTACTTCTTCTGAAGGTTTTTGGGTAAACAAGCTTACTACAACTACTGCTATGAAGGCGACAACGAAACCGGGTAAGAGTTCATACACATATTCCCCGGGAATTTTTATATAGTTTTTAACAAGGAAGATGGTGAGCGCGCCGGTTACAATTCCGGATACCGCACCCCATTTGGTAACTTTTCTCCATAAGACTGATAACAGAACGACAGGTCCGAAGGCTGCGCCGAATCCGCCCCATGCATAGCCGACCATGCCGAGTATGCTGCCCTTGTCATTTAATGCAATTAAAAAGGCAATCAGTGCAAAACCGATAACACCCAAACGGCTGACCCATGCTTTTTTCTGTTCTGTAAACTTACTGAAAAACGGAAGATCTTCTGTTAAAGATGATGTGAGTACAAGGAGCTGGGAATCTGCAGTGGACATAACGGCAGCAAGAACAGCTGCTAGAACGAAGCCTCCAAACAATGGATGAAAAAGAGCACTTGTTAAGGCGAGGAATATTCTTTCAGAATTTCCATCCGGGCCTGATACTCCCTGCATGGGGAAAAGGCTGTTATAGCCTATTCCGATTAAGCCGATCGCCATAGCCATTATCAGGCTGATAATCATCCATGTGATGCCGATTCTGCGGGCTTTAGGAACAGAGGCAACGTCCTTTATACCGATAAACCGTGCAAGAATGTGAGGCTGTCCAAAATAGCCGAATCCCCAGGCCATGAGGGACACAGCGGTGATCCAGCCGGTTTTAAGGCTGAAAGCTGATGGGTTAATATCAGTTATAGAAACACCGGATCCGCTTATTGCAAAGTAGGCAAAGAGGGCTGTAAGTATGAGGGCGGTGCACATTAAAAGACCCTGAATAAGGTCTGTCCAGCAGACGGCGATGTAGCCGCCTAAGAAGGTATAGGACACAACAACAAGGGTTGTAATTATTAAGGCCGCGTTTTCTGTTGCTCCAAAGGTGTGAGCAAAAAGGAGGGTTCCGCCCTTAAGACCGGAAGCAACATAGAGTGTAAAGAAAAAGAGCGTTACAAGAGTTCCGACAACTTTTAGAAGTCCGCTTTTGTCTTCAAAACGGCTCGATAAATAACTGGGAAGTGTTAAGGCTTTATACTTTTCTGTGAGGTAGCGGAAACGGCCTGCTACAATGAGCCAGTTAACATAGGCTCCGATTGTTAGGCCGAGGGCTATCCAAAAAACCTTCTACAAGGCCGCCTGCAAAAACGGCACCGGGAACACCCAGAAGAAGCCAGCTCGACATATCGGAAGCACCGGCGCTGATCGCTGAAACAACAGGGCCCATCCTTCTGCCGCCTATAAGGAAGTCTTCATTGTTTTGCGTCTTTTTCATAGACCAGAGCCCTATGCCAAGCATGAGGGCAAGGTATAAAGAAAACTGAATAATGTAAGTAACCATTCTTTTTTACTCCTCGTAAAATATGAGAAAACAGTAGTTTTCAAAAAATTTTTTTTAATAACCCGATATTGTACCATGAGGACGAGATTCTGTCAAAAGAAAGATTATTTTTGTTTGTGAGCTGTTATTATGGTATAGCTGTGAGCATTCACGGTAAGAATAACAGAGTCTTTTTGTATGTACCAGTTTTTCCCCTGCCGTGTTATGCGGCTTGACGGATCCAGAATAAAGCTTTTACACCACTGCACAATATCAGTCTCTATAAGAGAAAGATTTCTTTGAATGCGGACAAGACCCAATTCGGTAGTGTGAATTTTTTCGATGCTGTCTAAAAGAGCGTTTTTCATGTTTATTTTCCTTTTATTGAATATTTTAAAACAGGAGCACACCGTTGAACCTGGATCTATAAAAACACGGATGAACGGACTGCTTACGCAGACACAGAACACACAGAAAACCATGACTTCATATAAAGGCTTACTATCTAGTATTTATCAAACTCCAGTTTATTTGTTTTTTGATTGTACCTTAGGTTCTTTACCTTAAAAGCAACAATAACTAAATCATGCCCCATCTGTATATACGGTTTCCCATTAAAATAATGCACTTCTAAAGGATCAGGAGAATCTTTTATCTTCAAATAATCTAGTTTGTCGCGATCACTATAATTTCTACTTGTATAAAATATTTTAACATACAACGCAATACTCTTGATTTGCTTCTTGGCAGAAAGAATGTTCAAGATATCCAAATCTTTATCGTCATCAAAAACCATTTTTTTCTCATCTATTCTGTGTGCTCCGTGATGCGCGTAGCGCCCGTGTACTCCGTGTTTTTTCCTATATGTGATTTTTATCCGTGTGGTCTTATATCCCCAGCCTCTGTGTTTCAATAATTCTTTTTTTCAACTCCCGCGGCACTTCATACTCCCTGCACAAAGATGGAAAAGTGCTGAATGCGTCCTTCACTTCACCTATAATTCCCAGCGCTTTTTTTTCACTCAAGTTACAGTATTTTCCGAAAGCTACTAGATCATCACGTGTAAACTCATCCTGTTTACCGTTAAGCCTTATTTGATGAGTCCTCGTCCATCGCCCTTCAGGATCATACGACCAGGTAAGGTCAAAGGCCGGGGAGAGTTTAAAGCTGCCGTCACGCTCCATAATAAAAGCAAAATTTTTTGTATGATCGTCCTGATTGCGCCCGAGAATATTAAACACAGAGCGTCTGAAAATTTCCTGCACCTCGTTATCGCCGAGTCCGAGCGTGCGCGCAAGAAGAACGAGCTGCTCATACGAATGGCTTCCAGTCTGGTCGCGGTCTGCGTGCGCAAGCGCTGCCCATGAATTAAAATGTACTTTTTTTATTTTCCCGTCTTCTATACTGCGGTCAAACCTTTCTATAAGAAAATGAAAAGAATTGCCTTCTGCAATATACCGAACTTCGGGAATTGTAATACCGCAGTTTTTTGCAATGAGGGAATAGCAGTATTCAACTTTTGTCATGCCCTCAGGATCATAGCGTTCCCTGTCTTTATTTCCCTCTGTGTCGAATTTCAATATCCACAGAGAGCGAATATTTTCATGCTCACTGCCTGATATTGTCCCGTCAAAAAGTCTTCCCTTATTATCCAGAGCTACAAGAGCCTTTGAACGCGCCCCTCCTGCGCTGGATCCTGTTTTTATGAGACGCAGTGCATCGCTCATTGTGTCCTGCGCGAGCAGCTGTTTCCTTTTAGCTGCATCTCTTTCTAAAACAAGAGAAGCAAGTTCACTTAATCTGCTGATATCAAGCTGAATGAGGTTTTTATCCTTTTTGTCAAATTCTTCGGCAGGTTCGTATTCAAAGGCGCCCATCCCTCTTTTTCCAACATATAAAAGCCGGTCAAGCGCGGTAATATCAATTGATGGAATTCCCTTTTGAGCAAAGTACATATCAATTAAATTATTGCCCCATGAGTCAGGAAGAGAGTCTGCAAAGACGCCGGGGAGACCTTTAAATGTCTTCATACTGATAGTGTCAAACCTGTGAACAAGAGGAGGATATTTCATTACTGCAGGAGAAATCTGAATAGCGGATCGTGTGAAATCGCGGTCAAATTCGAAAGAGGCAATCTGAGTCTGTCCTGGTTCATAGCCGAGGTAGCCTATTGTTGTTCCCCAAAGGGAAACGCCTACAATATTTTTCATTGTTCATCTCCCCATACGAAAGAGGAATTCTGCTTTTTTTTACTGCGGACTCTTTTTTTAGGTGATGATGTTTGCGAGGCAAGAGGGCTCCACTCTTTTCCTTCGGGAAGGACAGTTTCCAGTCTTTCAAGTTCTCCTAAGGCGCGTAAAAGACCTATAAGGGTTTTAAGCGTTATATTCTTGCCCGATCGGAATTTGCTTATGCTGACACTTGAAACTCCGCTTTTCTCTACAAGTTCTTCATCTTTTATCTCTTTAGAAAGACGGAGAGCGTCAAAGCGGGAGGCTAGATTCTTCATAATGTCTTCATCAGAAAGCAGTGAATACACCGGATAAAACTCCTTATAATATTAATTATAGTCTATTTTATAACACTTAATTTATTATTATATTAACTATAGTTAATATAATATCTTATTTCTTTATTGTCAATGAAAAGGACAAAAAAATGTTTGCCGTACCGGTAAATCTATGGCATACTACTTTACACAGATTTAACATGTATTTTGTCTTTTAGGAATAATCCATGGCCTTGGTACCGCGGCACGAATTGAAATACCTCATATCAGCTCATGATGCACAAATTCTAAAGGCAAAAATTTCTCATCTCTTACAGCCCGATAAAAATTCTTGCGGGGGTGCGTCGTATAGGGTTATCAGTCTTTATTTTGACAGCCCCGACTTTTTATGTGCACAGGAAAAAGAAGGCGGGTATTATGACCGTTTTAAGTACCGTCTCAGGACTTACAATAACGGCGGCGTGTACAATCTTGAGCTAAAGAAAAAAAGAGGCGATGCCTGCTTAAAAACTATTCATTCCCTGGACAAAGAAACCGCATTCTCTTTGATTGAAGGTTCCGTTCTCCCTGCTGAAAAAACAGCAGGTATTGAAAAATTTTATTCACTTAGAAGAAGCACTCTTTTAAAACCTGCTGTTGCGGTGTGTTACAAGAGAACTGCCTTCTGCGGCGATGCAGGACGTGTGAGAATAACCTTTGATGAAGATCTTTGTGCCGCCTCTGCCTCTCCAATGACTTTACAGCCGCCGGTCTTTTATACGGAGGAAAACCTCTGTGTTCCAATTCTCCCTCCCGGCTTTTCCATACTTGAAATTAAGTATGACTCATTTTTCCCGGATTATTTAAAATCTATCTTAACACTTTCTTCCAGACCTCAATTATCAGTTTCAAAATATGTACTTTGTTTAAAGGCTGTAAAAGGCCTATAGAATTATAAGGAGTTTTCAATGTTTACTTTTAACGACATTTTTAAGTCAAGCTTTTTATCGCAGGCAGGAGGGGTTACGGCAAACCCTCTTCTTATGACTGTTTCTGTAGTATTGCTTATTACATTCTCTGTTCTTATTCGCATTGTGTATAAGAAAACATTCCGGGGAGTGATGTATTCGAAAACCTTTGGAACATCTCTTAGTCTCGTGGTTCTTGTAACAGGCTTTGTTATTATGGCAATTTCTTCAAATGTCATTCTCTCCCTTGGTATGGTCGGCGCGCTTTCTATTATCCGTTTTAGAACAGCAGTAAAAGATCCGATGGATATTACCTATATGTTCTGGGCTGTCGGGCTCGGAATAACAACGGGGGCAGGACTTTTTTTTATAGCAGTCCTTCTTTTTATTGTCATCACAATATTTTTACTTACAACGGCAAAGGAAATATTATTTGATCAGCCGTATCTTTTTGTTTTTTCATGCATAAATGAAAGTGCCGAGCATGATGTTATGAGGATTCTTAATGAAGCGGTAAAAAAGACAAAGCTCAGAAGTAAAATTGTTTCAAAAGAAAGAATTGAAATTTCAGTAGAACTGTGTCTGCAAAAAAATAAAAAAACATTATTTGTGTCAGAAATCTCTGCGCTTCCGGGAGTAAGCAGCGCCTCTCTTTTAAGTGCCGAAGGCGATTTATCAATTTAACATAATGAAAAAATCTACCGTATTTTTACTTAGCCTAGTTCTTTTTTCGTGCTCTCTTTCCCTGTCTGATAGTACTCCTGTTACTCTTGTCATCAACGAGGTAATGTCGTCAAATTATCAGTTTTTTTATGACAAAGCAGGAAACAGTTCCGACTGGGCGGAGATTCTGAATACAGGAACAGAGCCTGTAAATTTAGCTGGGGTCGGACTGAGCGACAGTGACAATAATCCGTTCAAATTCATGTTTCCAAAAGTGACTCTAGAACCCGGCAGGATGATTGTTGTGTTCTGCTCCGGAGGAAGTTCCATAGGCAATGAGCTCCACGCGCCTTTTAAATTAAAAGCAGCAGGAGAAAAACTGATACTTTCAACTCCCGGCGGTTCCAGAATAGATACAGTAACGCTGCCGGAGCTTAAGACAAATGTTTCCTACGGAAGGTCCAATTCTTCACCCGATGTCTTTTCCATACTTGCGGAGCCCACGCCCCGTAAACCGAACACAGATGAGCTTTTACAGGAAATCAAACTTAATCCCATTCAGTCAAATCTTTCGTCGTACTGGTGCGAAGAAGGGACAGAGCTTGTCCTCGACTGCGCAGATGAACAAAGCATCATTCATTATACCCTGGACGGCTCAGAACCGGATCTTACATCTCCGGTTTTTGAGGGGCGTCTTGTGCTTTCAAAATCGCTGTACCCCAAGGAAACATTAACATCGCACAGAGGAATAACCGAACAGTATTACCCGCCAAACATTATTGGGGACAGAGGTCTGGTTATTCGGGCAAAGGCTTATGCAAAGGGCTGTTATCCGTCTGATGTTTTTACACAAACAGTATTTTTTTCCGATATAAAAAAAGTTCATACCATGCCTGCGGCGCTTATTACGGTAGAGCCTGATGATCTGCTGAGTGAAGCAGACGGCATCTATGTTCTGGGCGATGTTTATGCAGAATGGAGAGAAAAAAATCCTCATGCAAAATATCAGGGGGATTCTCCTGCAAACTACAATCAGAGAGGTCCTTCCTGGAAGAGAAATGCCTATACAGAGTTTATAGATACTGACGGCGGGTTTTCAACAGATAGCGTTTTTAAGATTATCGGAGGCTGGTCAAGGGCCAGCCCTCAAAAATCTTTTCATCTTTTTTTCTACGAGAGAGGTGATGCAGAAGGCGGTTTAACCTACCCGCTTTTCCCTGATCTTAGGGCAAAAGACGGTAGCGGCCGTGAAGCAGATTTTTTCCGCTCCGTTATTTTTAGAAACGGCGGAAACGATTATAATTACACACTTTTCCGTGATGCACTCATACAGTCGCAGGTTTCTGCCCTCCCTCTGGATACCCAGGCATCACGGCCGGCAGCAGTATACATAAACGGGGAGTATTGGGGAATTCTTAATATGAGAGAAGCCCATGACGAAGGATTTTTTTATAACCATTACGGCATTCCGCTTGATGAAAGCATTGTGTATGAATTCGAAGGAGATATGCGCATAGGCGATGAAGAAGACTTTCAATCTTACCAAAATCTAATAACTGAAATTCAGCAGGCAGACTTTTCAAAGACAGAAACTCTGGAAAATTTTAGAGATGCGCTCGATTTTAATAATCATGCTCTTTATACCGCAGTTCAAATTTATATTGCAAATAAAGACTGGCCCGGAAACAATATACGCTTTTGGAAAACTGATACTTCTCCGCTGCGGTGGCTTTTATACGATACAGAGTTTTCTACAAACATTTATGAACAGAATCACTATGCTCTAAATATGTTTTACGTAATTAATCAGGCGAACGGTCCAGAATGGCCCAACCCCGACTGGTCTACAAAATTACTGCGGCAGTGTCTAAAAAACCCGGAATACAGCCGGCTGCTGATTAATGCATGCTGCGATCTTATGAATACAGTTTTTGAAAGCAGTACCATCGAAAAAGCAGTTGAGGCTATGCAGAAAAAATACGAGAGTGATATGCAGCAGCATTGGGCACGGTGGTCATGGGCTGCAGGCGGATCAATGAACCGGTGGAAGGGTAATGCCGACACTATAAAAGCATTTTTTAGTCAAAGAGCACCCTATTTTTCAAAACACATGGAGGGCTTTTTTAAGCTTGAAAAAAGCGTGCAGGTAAACATCTCAACAGGACAAGGGGGAAAAGTAAAACTCAATAATCTGACGCTTACGAATGAAGATTTTACCGGCAGTTACTACCCGGATCAAAACATAGAACTTACTGCAATCCCGGACAAAGGCTTCACTTTTTCACATTGGACGGGGACTGTGGAAAGTAGAAATCCAAATCTTTTTTTAAATCCGGCAGATACTATTTCAGTTGAGGCTGTATTTAGCAGGCTGTAAATAAAAAGTACTTCACCGGCATCCTGACGGAACGCGGTAAAGTACTTTATTCAGACTTTTTTAAACGGCTTTTTTTTGCAGATCAATTTCTCCAAGAGCAGAACTTACTATAAATGAAAGCACCGAAAAACAGGCATTAAGTATTTCGCGTATATCGTTGTCAGGATCGTCCTTTGAAGGTCTGTACACCGTATGCCGGATGCGCAGTTCTGAAATACAGTTTTCCAGTTTCCTTCCGGGATTCAGCATCCTGACCGACACCGCATACTGCTTAATTTTTTCCGGTGTTACCTGTTCCAAAAATTTTTTATGGAGCTCATCTTCATATGCCATATGTTCCAAAACCCTGTTTGGACTTATGTTATGCACAGCTGTAAAAAAATCTGCAATGTAATGAAGAACAATTCCAAGCTCCATGCTGAACTTTTTGTTCTTTTTCCCCGGTACAAGCTTCACTGAAGAAAGCTTCTTAATTTTTTTATACACAAACTTCTTTGAATAATTCCAAAAGTGAGGGTGACTCAAAAACATCGAAGACCGGTCTGGCTTAACAGAGCCTACAATCAGGTGTTTTTCACTGATATCCGCATTCCAAAACTCACGTATGCACGAATACAGTACTTTTCCAAAATATGCATGTGTTTGATATGTCATGACAGCAAGGTACAAAACATTTGTTAAATCGGTATAAATTCAGCATAAAATCGGGGTGTAATCGCTTTTTTTATATACTTTACACAAATTTAATGCAGGCAAACATAAACTGGAGTATACTGTTCTCTATGATTTTCAACAAAAAAGAATGGTCCTATATCTTTTATGACTGGGCCGAGTCGTGTTTTACAGTAATCGTGTGGTCCTTTATTTTCCCCATGCTCTACGGGCTTTTGGCAAAAAATATTGAAGGGTCAGAATCCATCTACGGGTTTATTGTTTCTATTATCAGTCTGAGTGTTGCTCTTCTTTCCCCCATTTTAGGAACCATCGCAGACTACCGCGGGTATAAAAAACGGTTTTTCCTCTTCTTTTTTATCATCGGAATTGTCTTTACCTTCCTCATAGGATTTTATCCTGCAGACCCCAAGTTCTGGTGGATGATTTTACTTCCCTATGCCATAGCCTCCATAGGTTATGCGGGAACAAATATTTTTTATGACTCTTTCATTGTCGATGTTACAACGGACGAGAGAATGGACAGGGTTTCTACTGCAGGCTATGCGTTCGGCTACCTCGGCGGCAGCACCATTCCTCTTGTACTGGCAATCGTACTGCTTCAGGTCATCCCGGGTTTAACAACTGACGGCATCCTTACCATTGGAAGCCTCTCTATCCCTTATGATGTGTACACAGGATTTAGAATAACCTTCTTCATGACAGGCATCTGGTGGCTGGTTTTTTCCATTCCGTTCTTAAAAAATGTAAAACAGGAATACGGTATAACTCCCGAACCGAACCCGGTTTTAAACTCTTTTAAACGGCTTTTTCATACTTTTAAAAATATCAAACTCTATACACCCGTTTTTCTTTTTCTCATCGCGTACTTTTTTTACATAGACGGAGTTCACACCATCATCGCCATGGCAGTTCCCTTTGCATCAAATGCAGTTGACGGAATTACAGCTGATAATGCAACGGCAACCCTGCTTCCCATACTTTTAGCCATACAGGCAGCAGCCTTTGTTTTTGCGCTGCTCTTTGCAGCCTTGGCAAAACGATTTCGTACACGCACGCTGCTTCTGGCAACATTGGTCATTTACTGCGGAATCGCAATTTATGCTCTTTTTGTTACCAAAGTAGGACACTTCTGGATTCTGGGCATGCTGGTTGCAACGTCACAGGGCGCGGTACAGTCTCTTTCCAGATCATACTACGGAAAAATTATACCCAAAAATATGGCAAACGAATTCTTCGGCTTTTATACCATTTTCGGCCGCTTTGCAGCAGTTATGGGGCCGACCCTTGTGGGCGGTATATCGCTTTTAGTACTAAAAACATTCGGGGAACAGAAAGGAGGCACCATGAGGTACGGAGTACTTTCTCTTGTCGTGCTGTTCATAATCGGCGGAATTCTATTTATCGTCTCTGAACGAAAGGCTAAAAATCATGCCGGCCGCGCCTGATCACTGGCAGTTCTGCCTTAAAGCTCTTAACGAGAAGCCGGGGTTCTCCGGAGCTGAGACACTCGGCACACACGGCCCCGATCCCTTCTTTTTTTACGGACAGGTTCCGTGGAAAAAACGAGCTGATAATTCCCGGGCCCATGATTTTGCCGAATGGCTTCATGATGCACCGCCCTCTGAGGTTTTGGGTCCCCTTGTAAGATCGGCACAAAACATTCAGGATGAAAAAGAAAAAAATAATTCATTACACACCAGTGAGCCTGAATCCTTAAGAGCACTTGCATTCCGCTTTCTAAAAGGAATGGTTTTCCATTATCTCTTAGACAGAAATATTCACCCATGGGTGTATTGGAGCATAGGTTTTAACAATGAATTGAATCCCGATCCGCCTTCGAGAATACGTCATGCACGTTTTGAAGCAGCCCTTGCAACACTCGGTCCTGTTCCTCAGGAAGGGAAGGTACAATATTCTCAAAGCCCGCGGATTATGCTGCATGGCGAAAAAGCATGGTTTGCGGCAGCTGATGCCCTCTTTACCTCGACCTTTCCTGACCGCTATAAAAAAGGCATGTATGAAGCCTCTTTTAACGATATGAAAACAGTATTGCTCTTTATTTGGGATCCCCTCGCCGTTAAGAGAAAAATCTTTGACGCATTCGGAGCTCATGATTCCCTCCCCCGGTCAATGATTCAGCCGGTAATTACAAAGGAGTTTGAGAAGCGGGATTACCGTAATGCAGAACACAAACAATGGCTCATGCCCTCAACCGGAACAGAACAATACGAAAGCGCCGGAGACCTTGTACAGCGGGCACTCGAAGAAGCAAAAGAGGCGGAAAAATATCTTAATCAAATCGAAGCGGACATAATTGAGAAAGACGGCTCCCAACAAACAGAACAGAAAAAACAAAACCTGAGCAGGATAAAGTATAATCCCAAAGTGTTAGAATTTATCAGCTGGCTGGGGAATTTGAATCATGAAGGCTGTGCTCCGGGAGAAGTAATGAAGTATTGGAAAGGAATCGTAAAGGAGAATACTCTTTGACTAATTACCCTGTACACGCTGATTTTAAAAAAATATCTTTTAAGCTTTCTCTAAACCCCCTTTTTCTTCTCGCTTCGCAGCCGGTTACAAAACTTGCCTACATTGTAGAGAAAATCGATGAAGACGTTGTGTGGGAAAGGAGAAAGATACCGGGTTTTGACGGGGTAACTATTTCTGTCGATCTTTTATCGCCAAAAAATAATACAGAGAAACTTCCTTGTTTAGTATTCATCCACGGAGGCGGTTTTGTTTTCCATGGAATAGGCTACCACAAAACCATTGCTTCAATGTTTGCAAAACAGATCCCTTGCACTGTTGTATCAGTTAATTACCGGCTTGCCCCGCAATACGCCTACCCGACAGCCCTCGAGGACTGTTATGAGGCCCTTCTGTGGGTAAAAAACAATGCGGAAAGCTTGAACATAGACAGCTCTAGAATCGGTGTCTGCGGCGACAGTGCAGGCGGAAATCTTGCTGCAGCATTAGCACAGGCCGCGAGAGACAGGGGAAATAATCTTTTATTCCAGCTTCTTGTGTGTCCCGTTCTCGATGCGCGGATGCACACGGAATCTATGAAACAATTCCCTGACACGCCGGTATGGAATTCTGTTTTAAATAAAAAAATGTGGAAACTCTACAAGGGAAAGACTGATATGTCGAAAACTCCTGTGTATGCGTCCCCTGCAGAAACAGAAAACCTCAAAGATCTGCCGCCTGCCTTTGTTGAGGTAAATGAGTTCGACTGCCTGCGCGATGAGGGCATTGCGTATCATGAAAGGCTCCTAAAAGCCGGAGTCCCATCAGAGCTTAATAACACAAAAGGTACTATCCACGGAGTTGAGCTTAATTTTAAAAGCCCTGTAACGCAGGACATGATAGCTAAGAGAATTGCCTTTGCTAAGAAAATGTTCAGCTTAAAAAAGCATTAGAATTGTCTCTTTATTCTGATATAGCCCGCATGGGACAAAACTTAATACATTTTCCGCACTTAATGCAGACATCATTATTAATCGAAGGAAGAGCGAAACCCTTTTGCGTTATCGCATTAACAGGGCAT
>JAKJFV010000011.1:0-232 GCA_022704725.1 Spirochaetota bacterium | reverse complement strand
CTGTGTTCATTTATATTCATTAATTATCTCCTATTATTACGCTAATAATAGAAAACTTGCAGGATCATTTCTGTAACTACATTACACACTTATAACTTGTTTACCTTACGCGCGTCATACCAGGCATAAAAGATAAAAAACAACACTACCGGTATGAGTAAGAGGGCTGCAGGATTTCCATATAAAAGTGCTGCAAGCCAGCCGCGGAAGAGCTGTCCGCCGTCGAGAAAGC
>JAKJFV010000119.1 GCA_022704725.1 Spirochaetota bacterium | reverse complement strand
CTATGTAGAGGTTGCTTCTCCCATTGAAGATGGTCCGGGGTATAAAGCCGGCATTCAAGCCGGTGATTTTCTCCTCGAAATAGACGGCACTCCAACCCCTGATATTACGATGGATGAAGTGTTGTCAATGCTTAGGGGCACCATTGGAGAGACTGTTACTGTTTTAGTAAAACGCGGGCGGAATATGCAGTTTTCGGTTGTTTTAACCCGTGAACTTATAGAAGTTCCTACTGTTAAATACTCAATGATCGAGAAGGGGAACAGTAAGATCGGATATTTAAGAATAATTGAGTTTACACCTCAGACTGCCGAAAGGGTTCAAGCTGCTCTTGACTCGTTCAAAAAGAACAAGTATTCAGGAATGATTATTGACTTGAGAAATAATCCGGGCGGTTTAATTACCAGTGTTGCAGATGTTGCAGATAAGTTTATAGACGAAGGTGTAATTGTTACTACAAAAAGCCGGCTGGCCTCTGAAAATGTTGTATTTAGTGCATCTAAATCAAAGACAACAGTACCTCAAGGTACTCCGATTGTTGTTCTTATTAATAGAGGTTCCGCCAGTGCCTCAGAAATTCTTTCGGGTGCTTTAAAAGATGATCATCTTGCGTATCTTGTCGGAGAAAGAACTTACGGCAAGGGCTCTGTTCAGCAGGTTATACCGCTTTACAATGATGACGGAATTAAACTCACGATGGCGCGGTATTATACGCCATCAGATGTAAACATAGATAAAATTGGTATACCGCCGGATTTGGAAATTCTTTTTCCCGTCTTATCGGATGATGAGGAAAGCGCCTATGTCGATTTAATTAATTCAGCTGCAATAGAAAACTATGTTATTGATCATCCCGATATGAGCGAAGTACACATTAGTTCATACGCTAAAGAATTGCAAAAAACCTATAACCTAACTGATACGCTATTACGCAGGCTCATTCGTGTCGAAGTTCAAAGAACAAAGGGCGCTTCAAATTATGATCTTGACTATGATGTTCAGCTGAATGCAGCAATAGACCTTTTGCAAAAAGGTAATTTTGCACAGCTTTTAGCGGGTACTAAAACTTTAAGAGAGCTGCAGGATGAAGTTATATTAAGCGAAGCAGATACGGAATAAATGAGACAGTTTATTGCTGGGAAAAAGCCGGATAAAGACGGCTGTTTATCCATTGATGCTAAAGATGAAAAATATCTTACACGGGTACTCAGATTAAAAGAGGGGAGCAGTATTGATGTAAGGCACAAAGACGGCTGTATTCAGTCTATGAGCTTATTAAAAAAACAAAATGTATGGGTTCTTGTGCCGAATGCAGATTCCTCTGTATCTGTAGAAACCGGTGTGAAAGCTGCTGATATTCCTTCTTTTAATAAAAATTTCATTTTGCTGCAGTTTATGCCGAAATTACAAAAGATGGATCAAATAGTAAGACAGGCATCTGAATGCGGTATAAGTGAAATTTATCCGGTTAATGGTGATTTTTCCAGCATTAAAGACTGTCCTGAAAGGATAGACCGTTGGGAGCGGATTGTAAAAGAAGCCCGCCAGCAAAGCGGGTCGCCGGTAGATACTATGGTTCATGAGCCGGCAGATTTTAAGAGTGTACTAAAGCATTTAGAAGATAAAAAAGATGTGCAGACAGTGCATATAGTGCTGACTGAAGCTGCCCCCGGGAGTTCTTCTGTCTTTTCTATACTTGGTTCATTCACAGAGACTGAGAGGGTTGTACTAGCTGTCGGATGTGAAGGCGGCTTCAGCAAAAAAGAGATGGAAATGCTGGATGAAGCAGGATTTAAACATCTGCACTTTAATACAAATGTTCTGCGGGCTGAGACCGCTGCTTTATATGGAATTGCAGTTATACAAAATGCAGTAATGGAGAAGAAATCATGGCGCGAACAAGAATAAGTTTTCTTTCTGTTCCGGTAGATGTTGTCGAGCCGAATGAGCTTGGATCTGAAATAATGAATATTGTTCACTCGGGTGATTATTCTCAAGTATGCTTTGTATCTATCTGGGATATTTTACGGGCTCGGACAAATCCAGAATACTTAAACTGCTTAAAAAAGGCCTCTTTAATATTACCTGTTTCAAAAAGTATTGTGCGGGGAGCCGCTTTTTTAAAGCTCCCAATTCCTGTTCGTTATAATCCGTTCACTGCAGTCATCAGTATTCTCGGGGAGCTGGATAAAAATTTCAGCACCTTATATCTGCTTGGCGGACGAAAAGAAACCTTAAAAGTAACAGAAAAAAATCTTCGAACGACATTTCCCAATCTTCATATAGTCGGACGGTATGTGGGTTATTACTCAAAACACATAGAGCCTGCCATTTTAGAGGCTATTCGTAAGTCTTCTCCTGCTCTTGTTTTAATTGCAGATGGAATAAAGGGAAATCAAATGTGGGCATATAAAAGAAAAAAGAATTTTTCGTCCAGTATTTTCCTTAACTATAAAGATTCCTTTAGAATATTTTCAAAACGTAAGAAACGGGTTTCCCCCGATATTTTTGATAAAGGTTTGGAAATATGGATGGAGATTATGCGCAATCCGGCGAAAATATTTCTAATCTTTCCATTTATCAGTTACATATTTATTCTGCTCTGGTATCGCTGTTTCAGGTCAAAAAAGTAATATGAGGAGGTAAATTAGTGGACGATGGAGTCATAATAGTTTCTGCTAATTATGATGTACAGCATTTTTGTTTTACAGCCTTATCTAGAATGTGTTCTCTGAGTTTTGCTGATTCTTGGATTTGTTGTGATGGTCTGCTTCTGAGTTGTCCTGCCAGCCTGTTGATCATTGATTTTGATTTACTGCAATCTAAAGAACCTGCGTTTCTATCTTGTCTTTTAAAATCTAAGTCGTTTTTGCGGATAATTGTTCTAATGGCCCCTGAGAGTACTTTTATGGCCGCCAGGTTAATAAAAACAGGGGTTTTTGATGTTCTGCCTTTTCCATGCAGCAGGGCTCATTTTATACAAAATATTCAGCGTGCATTGCGCGTTCCCCGCAAGTTTTCTTCTGCTGATAATATTACAATTCGAGGCGCCTTGTACTCTCCGGGTGAAAGCTGCTCTCTATTTGAAAAAATAGCGAAAACAGATTATTCTGTTTTGTTGTTAGGAGACAGCGGGACAGGTAAAACCTATACTGCGCAAAAAATAGTTGATCTGTCACCACGAAAACATGAAAAATTTGTACGGCTCAACTGCAGTACAATTCCTGAAACGCTTGCAGAAAGTGAATTATTCGGTACCGAAAAAGGGGCGTTTACAGGGGCTGAAAATAAGGCAGGAAAATTTGAGCAGGCTCATAATGGGACACTTTTTCTTGATGAAGTGTCTGAGTTATCACTTTCAGTTCAAGCTAAGCTGCTGAAAATTATTGAAACAGGAACCTTTTATAGACTCGGGTCATCAAGGGAAATGAAGGTTAATGTCCGGCTGCTTTTTGCAACAAACAGCGATTTAAGAAAATTGGTTGAAGATAAGAAGTTTCGTTTTGATCTGTATCAGCGGATCAGTATGGTTCAATTTTATCTACCGCCCTTGAGGACCCAAATTGATAAAATGTCCTATTTTGCCCGCGCTTTTCTATCTGGTTCAGGCAAAACGATTGAACAGGATGCCGTGGATAAGCTGAAAAATCATTCATGGGAAGGTAATTTAAGAGAATTGCAAAATTGTCTTATAAGGGCCTGTGTATTAGCTGAGTCTAATACGATTTCGGCGGATCATATTATTTTTGACTCAATACTTCTTACTGTTCAGTAGATTTTCTAAAAAGCCCGGCAGCCTTAATGAACATTTTCTCAATATATGCGGCTTCACCCTCTGACAGCGCCGCCCGGGCAAGAATTGAAGTCCAAAATTGTTCCATATCCTCTCTGCCGGCCAGGGTAAAAAAGCCCATGCTGCCTAGATTTTTTGAAATTATTCTCGTCGTTTTTTCCAGCCGCTGCATGGTAATTGGTATGTAGCCCGGCGAACGCGGTTTCTCCGCTCTAAATATTGAATAGGTAAGAATTTGTACTGCATGGGATAAATTTAGTGAAGGGAAGTCGTCATCTGCCGGTATTGTTATTCCAATAGAGCAGGCGGCAAGCTCCTCATCTGTTAAACCGGTTCTTTCATTCCCGAACACAAGTGCAATGTTCCCTGAAGGTATAACGGATACGTGGTTTGCGAATTCTTCGGGAAGGAGCAATTTTTCTTTTCTTTTTTTACCCTTCCTGCGTGTCGTTCCTGCTGCAATAACACAATCATAAACCGCCTCTTTTATGGTGTTGTAGAAAGCAGCTTTTTCCCAAATATGGTAGGCATGAATTGAGAGCGTTCTTATTTGATCATCATTGTAATCTTGTTTGCACCCAACAATTCTCAGGTTTTGAATACCGGCATTTGCCATGGCTCTGCAAACTGAGCCGATATTCCTGCTTTCGTCCGGACGGCATAAAATTATACAGTACTGTCTGCTCATAATGCCGAGTATACCATTTTTCAGTTTTTTTGTACTGTTTTTTTTATTGATTTGCGTTATAATAGCAGGGTGAATGCAGTAATAATTGGAGGCAGCGGCGGAATAGGCCGTGCGGTATCCTGTGTCTTAGCCGAAAAAGTAACTTCTTTGTGCATCCATGCAGGTCATGAATCTGATAAATTCAATTCACTTGCTGCTTCTTTGGCACATAAGACTAACGTTACCCCGATTGTGCATAGCTTTTCGCTTGAAAAGGGACTGGAATCGTTTTTAAATGATTTTTATCATTGTGATCTTTACCATCACCTGCTTTTTGCCGATATTATTTGTATATGTTATGGTCCTTTTTTGCAGAAGTCCGTACATGAAATGAAAGATACTGAATGGATTGAAAGCAGTTTTTTCAATTTTACTTTGCCGGGGATTATTATGTCTCTGGTGTTGCCGTCGATGATGGAAAGAAAATTTGGAAGGATTATTGTTTTCGGGGGAACGAAGACAGATGCTTTGCGCAGTTTTAAAACGAATCCTGTGTACGGGGCCTCGAAGACTGCTTTATGTTCCCTGGTTAAGTCTGTAGCTTCACAATACAGTTCTTACGGCATAACATGTAATGCCGTATTGCCGGGTTTTGTAGACACGGAATATGTATCTTGTGAAGAAAAACTGCGCTATGAAGCGTTGTCACCGGGGAAAAAAATGATTGATGTTCATACTGTTGCCGATGCTGTCATGTTTTTAATTGAGAATCCTGCTGTTTCGGGAACCCTGTTAACGGTTGACGGCGGCTTAAATATTTGAATTTGTTATAAATTAGAGATATTTGAATTTGACATTGTAGTCTAGTTTGGTGTATCATAGTATAAGAATAAAGTTTTTTGTTCTTCTTATATGATTTTTGAACGTTTAATTACCGTCTTGGTAAATGACGGGGGGAAAATGAGTAGTAATAACAGTCTTATACCCGGTTTTAATGATGAAAAAGATGACAGCCTCAAAATACAGTTAGAAAAGGCTCCTTCTGTTGAGGAGTGCATGGTTGTTTATCTTAGCGGGTATATTGACACCTATAATTCAGTTTTTTTTCAAAAACGTGTAGCAAAGATTATTGAAGCAGGCTATATAAACATTATTTTTAATTGTGCCGCTTTGAATTATGTTTCTTCGACTGGAATTGGTTCCTTCACTGCATTTTTAAAGATGGTTAAACCTAAAGGCGGCGATATTGTTCTTTTAGAAATCCAGCCTAAGGTATATGAAGTATTTCAGCTTCTGGGTTTTTCTCAGTTCTTTAATATTAAAGACACATT
>JAKJFV010000118.1 GCA_022704725.1 Spirochaetota bacterium | reverse complement strand
GCTTAAACTGATATTTGATGAAGAAGCCCCAATTAAAACCGTACAGAAACCATTTTCTATACAGAACTTTTCTCTTGTAACATCCCATATGCGGGTATCTTCTGCATTGAGTGTAAAGTTAATTGTTTTTGTTTCTCCCGCCTTAATAAAAATACGGTCGAATCCTCTAAGTGTTTTAAGCGGCCGCCTGACCCTGGATCCGGTTACGGAAATATACATCTGCGGAACTTCATCGGAATCTGTACTGCCTGAATTTGTAAGAGAAAAAGAAATGCTGACCGGACTTTTTTCACTTAAAACTGCATTGCCGTTTTTTGTCTGTGATGAATTAATGCAGAGGTTACTGTAAGTAAACTTTGTATAGGTTAATCCGTGACCGAAGGGGTATAAGACTTCCTTTGAATTGTACTGATACGTATTATTCGAACTGATAATATCGTATTCCATCATGGGCGGAAGCTGAGAAACATTTTTGTACCATGTAAGAGACAGACGGCCGGCGGGTGATGTTTTTCCAAGAAGAATATCCGCTATGCCGTTTCCGTATTCCTGCATGCCGTGAGATGAATAAACAATTGCCGGAATGGATTCATTTTCTTCTGTAATTGTGTACGGGTAACTTGCGCACATAATAAGGGCTGTATTTTGATTTGCTTTGTGTGCGGCTGTAAGCAGTTTTTTTTGTGATGGAGGAAGATCGAGGGATGGTCTGTCCATTTCTTCTTTCCCGTTTATGAGCGGCTGATTTCCCAAAAATACAAAAACAAGATCTGCTTCTTTTGCAAGTTTTTCCGCCCGTTCAAGAGCGTTAAACTCTGTTGTCATATAGAATAAGTCAGGCTCTTCAAAAGATCCGGCTTCTAAGTCTTTATTATTTTTCTGTATTTTAACAGAGTTTCCGTTCCATATTTTAAGGTAAACAGCCTGTCTGTTGCCGCTGTCTTTTGTGTTTGCAGGAACAATATTATAGAGAGTCATTATAAACCAGTTCCATACAGAATCTGCATCCGCACAGATTTTGTATGCTGCCTTATGCTGTTTAAACTGTTCCACTTCTTCTGCTGAAGGCTGATGGTCCGCGCTCATTGCAGTGCTTGTATTTAAATACTTTTTCTTTGAAAGGCTGTACAAGGTATTTGCTCCCCAGCCCCAATCGTCGCGGCGGAAAACTTCTGCTCCGGTAAAAGGGACAAAACTTGTCCCTTCCGGTACTGTACAAAGTCTGTTATCGGCATCAAGAATAAGAGGTTTCCCTTCTTTAGTGTAGAAAGAAACGTGGCTGTTCCCGCTCTCATAGGAAACATTTTCACTGCCGAATTCTTTTGTAAGTGCATCGTAAGCGGTTACTGTATAAGAGGGATTTCCTGTATACCAGTCTGTATGAACAGCATCTGCAAGAGGTCCGAGAAGTGCAATTTTTTTTGCTTTATTTTTTTGAACAGGAAGAAGAGGACAGCCGGAAACTTGTTCATTCTTTAATAATACAGCAGATTTACGGACTGCTTCCCGTGATATTTCTTTAGCCTCCGCAGTCATCATGCTGTTTTCACCGAGTGCATCATAGGGGCACACTCCTTCGGGGTCAAAGTGGCCGTAGCGGAATCTTACCCTTAAAATGTTTTTAAGGTGATAATCAAGATCTTCTTCTGTTATAAGTTTGTTTGACAATGCAAGACGTACTGCGCTTATAACCATTTCCGGTTCGTCGGTCATACTGTCTGCGCCGTTTTTAAAACCTGCTGCAATTGTTTGATCATGGGTGGAAAAATATTTGTGTTCATT
This sequence comes from Spirochaetota bacterium, assembly GCA_022704725.1. Taxonomy (GTDB): domain Bacteria; phylum Spirochaetota; class Spirochaetia; order Treponematales; family Treponemataceae; genus JAAZLA01. The sequence continues at coordinate 4,012 of JAKJFV010000118.1, read as the reverse complement.
TACTGTTGCATTAACATCTCCGCCGTCTGTAACAATATGCCCCCTTCCTTCAAGATTCCATTCGCCTTTAACTATGTCGCGAACCGAGGGGTGCTGCATCATTGGAATACCGTTAACTTCATTGTAGGCTGTCATTAATGAAAAAGGCCTGCCTTTCTGAAAAACCCGTCTGAACGGTTCAAGGTAGTATTCTCTCATGTTTCTTGGATCTATTGAGCATGAGCATGAGCCTCTGTTTTTTTCGTTGTTGTTGGCAAAAAAATGTTTAGGTCCGCATGAAGCCTTAATATAAAAGGGATCGTTTCCCTGTGTACCGAGTACTATTTCCGATGCAAGCTCTCCTGCCAAATACGGATCTTCACCGTATGCTTCCTCTGTTCTTCCCCATCTGGGATCTTTTTCCATATCAATTGTCGGGAACCACAAGGAAAGACCGTGTTTTTTTTCTCTGTTGTAGTATGCGCGGGCTTCGTTTCCGATCACATTTCCAATTTTATGAAGAAGGTTTCTGTCCCATGTCGATGATAATCCAATTGTCTGGGGAAAGGTTGTCGATTCGCCGTTTCTATCAACAAAACCATGAGCGCCTTCTGCACCTATGCCGTAAGGTCTTATACCAAGGCGGTCAATACCGCTCTGCATTGTTGGAACAAGAGAAATTTTTTCATCAAGTGATAACCTGGAAACGAGATCCTGTAATCTTTCTTCCAAAGGTAAAGAAGGATTTTGAAAAGGGAAACTGGAATTCATTGCGCATACCTCCAAAGTAGTGCTATTATAAAACATCGATTCAACTTGATGTCAAGGGGGCTTCATGCACGGCTGTATTAGAAATAAAATTCTTTTAAGTCTGAATAATGTCAAAATGCATAGAAAACTGCAGATAATGTATCTTGTCGTTTTCCTTACGCCCATGCTCGTAATTTCGATTTTTCTGTCGCAAAAGGTTTACATTACTTTATCAAAATGGGAAAGGAATCAGGCAGAGCAGAATTTAAGACAGGCCGAAAGCTACTTTAACAGCATCCTCCTGGATATTGGTGAATTATCGGACAGATTATATGCAAATGAAACACTCCTGCGGATTATCAATACAGAGTATAGCGACGGTAAGGTTGTATACGAAGATTATTTGAACTTGAATTTTCTTGATGATTATGTACGGTCTGTAAAAGTTGTAAGGGATATTCGTTTTTATGTTGATAATGAAACGCTTCTTAATAATTCATATTTTATTCTTGCTTCTCCTTCCATGAAATCGCTTGACTGGTATAAAAGAGCTGTCGATCTTGGAGGAAAGATATTTTGGACTGTCAAGCAGGATGATATACGAGGACGAACGTACTTTTCATTGGTAAGAAGCATTTGGGATACAAGAACTAAGAAATTTGTAGGCGTATTATCAATAAATTTAGATACAGATAAAATAATATCGTTTATCAGTACTCAGCAATTTGAGACATTAATTTGTATGGACGGTACAATTATTTTCAGTCTGACAGACAGCATGCGCTTTTTGCGTCCGTATTTTATTGATGAAGATAAAAAAGGTTTTGACTTTAATGAAAAAGTTCGATGGCAGGGAGATGTGACGAGTGCTCTTGTGCGTAATTTTTCTCCCTTAAGAGGTTTATATGAATCTTTTCAAATTGTGTATGTAATTCCACGGGATCAGCTCGTTGCAATAACAAAACAGGTTTTACTGTTTTCGGGGAGCGTAATTGGAGTTGGTCTTATTTTTTCTCTTTTTTTTATAATGCTTTTTTCAAAGTACATCAGCGACCGTGTATGCATAATCCGCAATGAAATGCAGAAAGTTGTACAGAATAATTTTAAGATAGATAATTCTATAGGAGGAACAGACGAATTCTCCGAAATATATTCAGCCTTATTTGAGACAACACAAAATATTAAGACGCTTATTGATGAGGTGTATAAGCGTAAAGTTGAGCAGGAACAGCTTATATCACGCCAGAATGATATTCGTTTTAAAATGCTTTCAAGCCAGATAAATCCGCATTTTCTATTTAATACGCTGGAAACAATACGAATGAAGAGCCTAGCAAATAATGACCGCGATGTTGCTCAGACAATTAAACTGCTTGCAAATATTTTACGTCATAATCTTGAGGTTATTCACAGAGAAGTCCCTCTTCTTTCTGAGCTTGATGTTATAAGCAATTATTTGGATATTCAGCAGGTACGGTTCGGCGACAGAATTTCTTATGATATAATATGTCTGTGCGATGTACGGGATATGTATGTTTTACCTCTGCTCATTCAGCCTATTGTTGAAAATTCCTTTATTCACGGACTTGAGTCAAAGGTAAAAGGCGGGTTTATATATATAACAATAGGTACAGAGAAGAAAGATGAGGGGGAACTGCTCTGCATTGAAATAAAGGATAACGGAAACGGAATAGGGGAAGATAAACTTAAGCTGATAAATGAAAAACTCATGGTGGATTCCATTGAGGATATAACTTCATCTATAGGGCTTATTAATGTACAGCAGAGAATTAAGTTGTTTTATGGAATGGAATACGGACTTTCAATTCAAAGTATTGAAGGTGTAGAGACAAGAATAACAATTAAGCTGCCGCTTATTTATAAGGGAAATGTACAAAAACAGATGTAAGGAGTTTCTATGTTAAAACTTTTAATTGTTGATGATGAGGATATTGTAAGAAGGGGAATTAAAACAATCATAGATTGGAAGAAACTGGGCTTCGAAATTTGCGGTGAAGCAGCAGCGGGAGAAGAGGCAATTGAAAAAATTACAAGATTGAAACCTCACCTTGTACTGCTCGATATTAAGATGCCCGGCCTTTCCGGAATAGACTGTCTTAAGCACTTCTCTGCGCTGGAGGATAAACCGGAATTTTTGATACTTTCGGGTTATTCAGATTTTACATATGCGCAGAGTGCAGTCAACTACGGGGCTAAAGGCTACTTAGTTAAGCCGATAGATGAGGATCTTCTGGAAGAAAAGGTCAAAGAGATAGCAGAGTATATTATAAGTGAATCCTATATGTATGATGAGACAAAACTGATTGAACGGAAGAAAAAATTGACAAAGATGTTTATTGCAGGCAGGGTTCTTGAGGGTAATGATCCCAAGGATAATGCCGATTTCCAGGTTGTGCTTTTTCACCCGGATCTTTGCGGTCATGAAAAAAGAATTTCCGAGCTGGAGTTAAAGGCAGGGGAAGCTCTTTCACTTGTTAAACACATGACTTTTCAGCATGACGGCTCTCTAGTGCTTATAGCAGAAAATGAAAATACCGAAACGCTGCTGCGCCATGTAACACGGTTTTGTCAAAAACTCTCCGCTGCCGATCCTGAAAATCTTTCGGGACCTATGGCCGCTGCCGGCGGAAAAATGAGCGGCGCGCAGGGGCTTCTTGATTCTTATCTTGAAGCAAAAGGACTGCTGCCGTCACTTTTCTTTTTTAACGGGAAATATTTTATTACTAAAGATAATGTAAAAATAAAGGATCCTGCAGGAAATATTCTGCATCGTACAGCCGAACTGTTATCGTGTATAGAAATATACGATCTTAATAAAATTGAGGCAATTCTGAATGATGAAGAACGGAGGATTCAGTCTGATTATACTGATGCAGATGAGGTAAAAAAAATCTGCATAGCATTCATTGTTGAACTGCAGAATTCTGTTCATTCGAAGTATCCGGAGAAAGAACTTACAACAGTGCCTGCTCTTGAACTTGTAAATATTGTTATGACAAAGAATTACTTTTTTGAAGTATTTGATATTGTAAGAAATTTCGTAACCAGTCTTGCAGAGTCCTTTTCATCAAATACCGCTAATTCAACAATACTAAAAGTCATTCAGTATGTGAAGAACAACTTTAAGGAAGATCTTAAGCTTGAACTCCTTGGTGAACTTTTTAACTGCAACAGTGCCTATTTGGGGAAAAAATTTAAAGAGCATACCGGAGTCCCTTTTAATACCTATCTTGATGTTATTAGAATTGAGGCTGCAAAAGAG
>JAKJFV010000117.1 GCA_022704725.1 Spirochaetota bacterium | reverse complement strand
GGGAAGATCAAGCAGCAGAAAGAACTGCCACCGATCAAGCCGGATGAAGTGCCGTATGCAGTGCCGGAGGGGTGGGTTTGGACAAGATTAGGGGAAGTTGGAGAAACACAAACAGGAACAACACCTGCCACAAAAGACTCAGATAATTTCGGTGATTACATTCCTTTTATTGGCCCTGGTGATATTTTGAATCAAGCTATTGTCTATAATAATAATGGATTATCAGAAAAAGGAATCAACAACAGTAGGTTAATACAGAAATATTCAATATTAATGGTATGCATTGGTGGAAGTATAGGAAAGCATGCAATTAATACCGTAGATGTTGCATGTAATCAACAAATCAATACCATTACCCCATTTACTTGCGATGTAAAGTTTTTGTTTTATTCAATGTGGTCAGACGACTTTCAAAATAATGTTGTTGCAAATGCGGGTGGTTCTGCAACTCCAATTATCAATAAAAATAAATGGTCAATGATTTTAATCCCCCTCCCGCCCCTTACCGAACAAAAACGCATTGTCGCAAAGATTGATGAACTTATGGCACTCTGCGATAAGCTGGAAAAGCAGATAGAACAGGCAACTGCAAAGCAGACTGCCTTGTTTGATGCGGTGTTGGCGAAGGTGTAGAACTTATTTGCTTAATCTTCTTCGCGCCTTTGCGTCTTCGCGTGAGCTTTCCTTATTCAATCATGATTCATCAAGCAGAAAATCTATTATATGAATACATGGAATACCTTCTGTAATTCCTGTATCCATCTTACTAATATTATGTATGCAATGGTAAAAAAGAACAAAAAGAATAGTTTTACGGAATAAAACGTAAAAACTGGTATTCTAATGAATAATATAATGTATATATTATAATAGGGTTGCAAGAATATAACATATATACTATAATGATAAATAGATAATATAATACAAAGGTTATAGTATGGCTCGAAGCAATAAAAATTTATGGCGGCTTTTGGATAAAAAGTTAGCCGGAATAGACATTAATCTCCTTAAAAAACCTCCGCAGGGGTGGATTCTGACTATTCGTGAAGCATTGGGAATGACAAGCAGCCAGCTTGCCTGCAGGATGGATGTAAGCCAGCCCAGAATTATACACATGGAAAAAAATGAACAAAACCTGAAAATCAGCACGCTGGAAAAAACAGCTGCAGCTTTGGGCTGCAGGTTTGTGTATGCTTTTGTTCCTGTACAGCCAATAGAAAAAACACTGAGGGAAAAAGCCCGGAAAAAGGCTGAGGAGATTATGCATAAGGTCAATATCAATATGGCCTTAGAAAACCAGCAGGTAGATGTTGAGGAAAGAATTAATGATCTCGCTGATGAGATTCTTTCAGGCTCCTTACGTATGTTGTGGGAGGACTAATGGATATTCTTTTTGAAGCAGAAGACAACGCAACACCGCTTACAGAAGAAGAAACACAGGGGTTAAAACAAAGGTGGATTACTCTCCGTTCTGAATTAAATGAAATGGAGATGCAGGGAATAATTTCTGCTGAAAGATGGCTGAATAATAACACTCCAGACAATATTCTCGAAGAAGGCTTTCTTTTAAAACTGCATAAAAAGATGTTTGAACAAGTCTGGACATGGGCGGGAACTTTTCGAACAACTGAGCGGAATATCGGGGTAGCACCGTATCAAATTCCTATTAGAATAAAAAACCTATTTGACGATACATATTTTTGGATAGAAAACAAAACATACTCAGCGCACGAAATTGCGATTCGTTTTCACCACAAGCTGGTCTGGATTCATCCTTTCCCTAATGGTAACGGAAGAATTTCACGTCTTATGGCTGATTTACTCAGAATGCAGCTAGACGGAAAACCTCTGTTTTGGGGGGCATCTAATCTTACTAATATATCAAGTACAAGAACTAACTATATAAAGGCATTACAAAAGGCAGATCGCGGTGATTATACAGATTTAATTGCATTTACTACGGGTACAAATTAAACGCAATTGTAATACGGGATGCTTATTTTTCCTGCTCTTTCGTTCAGCTCTACCCTTAAATGATTGGCAGGGATGCCACCGGAGTTGGTTATTACGAACAGAGAGTTTTGCGAAGCGAAACTCGAGAAGCCAGTGAAGCAAGGATGCTTCACTGGCGGCTATCTGCGGATTATCATCTTCTTAGTGTCCTTTCTCGGTTTCCTTTTTCATCATTCCCCTAAACACTACACTCAGGCGGAGCGCATTGCTTACCACACTGATAGAGCTTAATGCCATGGCAAAGCCTGCAATCATCGGGTTTAATAAAAGTCCTGTTAAAGGAAACAAAACACCGGCTGCAAGAGGGAGGCCGACCAAGTTATAGATGAAGGCCCAAAAAAGGTTCTGCTTTATGACGCGCAGTGTTGACCTGCTTAAAAGAATCGCGTCGCGTATGGAGTCTATTGAAGAATGCATCAATACAATGTCGCCGGACTCTATGGCGGTGTCGCTTCCCTTTCCCATGGCTGCTCCAATGTCGGCCTGTACGAGGGCGGGGGAGTCGTTAATGCCGTCGCCTGCCATGAGAACGGTTTTTCCCTTTTTCTGCAGATCCTCTATGACGCGCGCCTTGTCTTCGGGGAGGACTTCTGCGATGACGGAGTCTGCGCCGATTTTATTTCCTATGCTTTGCGCGCTCCGCTTGTTGTCTCCGCTTAAAAGTATTATTTCGAGTCCCATTTTTTTAAGGGACTGGACGGCGCTTATACTTGTCTCTTTTAATTCATCCTCGAGTGCAATAATTCCAGCGAGGACCGAATTAACGGCAACATAGATAAGCGTCTTTCCTCCGCCTTCAAGATTTTCAATAGTGGTCTGAGCATCCTGTACCGGCACATTGTTGTCTTTCATGAGGAGCGCGTTTCCGACTGAGAGGGACAGAGTCTGTCCCGATGTGTCATTTTTGAGCAGTGCGGTAATTCCCCGTCCTGCCCTGTTTTTCTCTTCGAGGGATGTGTACGATTCCACGCTGATAGTGCGCCGTTGTGCTTGGCTCATGACTGCGAGTGCAAGCGGATGTGTGCTGTTTTTTTCGACCAAGGAAGCGAGCGCGATGAGTTCTTCTTCGGTTTTTATGAGTGTAGTATCGGTATTATATAAACTGATGCTGCTTACTGCAGGTTTTCCCTTTGTCACTGTTCCTGTTTTGTCGAGTACTATGGTTGTGACCTTTTGAAGAATTTCTAAAATTTCAGCGGACCGTATGAGTATGCCTTTTTTAGCTCCCTCTCCCGTTCCAACCATGACTGCAGCAGGGGTAGCAAGACCGAGAGCGCAGGGGCAGGCAATGACTAAGACCGAGGTAAGTATTCTAAGTACGAAGTGAAACGACTGCCCGCTTATACTCCACACTAGAGCCGACACAAGGGCGATTACAAGGACGATGGGAACGAAGATTCCGGATACGGTATCTGCAAAGCGCGAGATTGGAGCCTTTTTACTTTGTGCCTCTTCTATAAAAGAAATTATTTTTGCAAGCGTGGAGTTCTGTGCTGTCTTTGTAACTCTCATGATGAGAACACCGCTTCCGTTGAGGGTGCCTCCTATGAGTTTTGATCCTGCCTCTTTATCAACGCTCATGCTCTCGCCGGTGATCATCGATTCATTAACATCGCTTTCGCCTTCCAGAACAATCCCGTCAAGCGGTATTATGCTGCCCGGTTTTATGAGGAGAACCTCTCCTGCGGTAATCGAGTCAATATCAGTTTCCTTAGGGGGGAGTTTTAATTCCGGATTATCGTAGGATCCTAATACTGTCGCTTTTGGAGGCTGGAGTGAGAGGAGGGATGTAATTGCCGACTTTGTTTTATTGGTGCTTGAGCTTTCTATGTATTTGCCGGTCATGACAAAGGTGAGCACGACAGCTGCCGATTCGTAATAGAGGTTGTGTATGTAGTGCGCATCGGAAGACACGAGGAAGGTCAAAAAGAGGCTGTATAAAAATGAGGCTGAAGATCCGAGCGCTATGAGGGAGTCCATGTTGGGAGAAAAATGAGACAGGGCTTTGAATCCCCGCAAAAAAAAGTTTCGTCCGGTGTAGAGGACGGGTATGGTAAGTAAAAGCTGAATGAGTGCAAAGTTAACGGGATTTGTATGAGGAGAAAATATTGAAGGGAGCGGCAGCGGAGGTGTAAACATCTGTCCCATTGCAGTGTACATTATTAGTACAGATAAAATCCATGAAATGATGAGTTCAATTTTTTGTCCAGAGTTGGTATCAGTCTTTATACCATCTGCTTCTTTTGATTTTTCTTTTTTTGTAGAGGGTAAGATTGCCGTATAGCCCGATCTTGTAACAGAGGCGATTATATCATCCTTCGTGGAAATTGAGGCATCCCATTCTACAGAGAGTTTTTTTGTAGTGAGGTTTACTTCTGCGGATTTTACTCCTTCAAGTTTTTTTACCGAGCGCTCAACTGCTGCGCTGCAGGCTGCACACGACATTCCCTCTATAATAAAGGTGTTCTTATCCATTACTGCCTCCCTGACTGAATTCTATTCCTCTCTTTAATATACTGATAACATCAGAACTAATACAAGGCTGTGTGTGGAAAATAGCCCTTCTGTGTAAGTTAGTCACATAACCATCGCCTAGATCTTGAAACATTATTAAAAAGAAGCAGTAATAGTTGAGGAAACGTTTACGGATACCCAATAAAAGAGTATTATTACGGTATAAAGTTTTTCTAATGTACGGAGGATAGCTTATGAAAGAAGTAACCATTGTAAAAGTAATCGGCCGTGAAATTATTGATTCACGCGGAAACCCCACTGTCGAAGCAGAGGTTTTTTTATCTGACGGGACAAGCGCATCAGGTGCATCTCCCAGCGGTGCTTCTACCGGTATTTTTGAGGCTCTGGAGCTCCGCGACGGCGACAAGCAAAAGTACGGCGGCAAGGGCGTTAGTAAGGCTGTACAAAACATCAACACCGTCATCTCAAAGACACTCTCGGGTATGAATCCCTATGATATATATGCAGTCGATCAGGCGATGATAAAGGCTGACGGAACAAAGGATAAATCAAAGCTCGGTGCTAATGCGATTCTTGCAGTCTCTATTGCCTGCGCCCGCGCATCTGCCCTGTCCCTTGGTATTCCCCTGTTCAAATTTATAGGCGGAATTAACGCTACTGTTCTTCCTGTTCCCATGATGAATATTCTTAACGGAGGAGCGCACGCTGCAAATACGGTAGATGTTCAGGAATTTATGATTATGCCCAAGGGAGCTGCTTCTTTCACCGAAGGACTGCGCTGGTGCACAGAAGTATACCACGCTCTTGCAGGCATCTTAAAAGCTAAGGGGCTTTTGAGCGGCATTGGAGACGAGGGCGGATTTGCTCCGAACCTTGCAAGCGATAAGGATGCGCTGGATTTAATTATGAGTGCAATTGAAAAAGCAGGCTATAAACCAGGAAGTGATTTTGTTCTTGCCCTCGATGCTGCAGCAAGCGAATGGAAGGGAGACGGAGTTGGAAAATACAAGATGCCCAAGAGCGGTAAAACCTATACCGCTAAAGATCTTGTTGAACACTGGAAGGACCTGTGCAGCACATACCCGATCTTCTCAATCGAAGACGGTCTTGATGAAGAAGACTGGGAAGGCTGGAAATTGCTGACCAAAGAACTGGGCAATAAAATTCAGCTGGTAGGGGACGACCTCTTTGTCACCAATACTGAACGCCTTAAAAAGGGTATTGATGAAGGCTGCGGAAATGCAATCCTCATTAAACTCAACCAGATTGGTTCTGTGTCGGAAACTTTGGAGGCAATAAAGATGGCGCACAACGCAGGTTTTGCTTCTATTGTTTCCCACCGATCAGGGGAGA
>JAKJFV010000116.1 GCA_022704725.1 Spirochaetota bacterium | reverse complement strand
TAGCGGTTAATCGCGTCCATCAGCGGTTAAAATTCTTTTTTTCTCTCTTCTTTGCTTCCTCGCGAGACCTTCCCTCACTCCCATGCTCTACCCTAACATCTGTGTCACCGAAGCTCTTATGAGCTTAAGGCGCTGTGTGCATCTTTGGTTAAAAATTCTTCATCCGTCTTTAGCTCTGGCCTAAATTCCGTGCCATCCGTGTCTGCGAAGCAGTCTGTGTGTTCTGTGGTTCCTCTCCCCTTGCTTTATGCCCTAAACGTTGCCAGCTTTTTAAAGTCGAGCGTTGCAAAATAGTCATCGACAGTTTCAGCCCTTCGTATCTGAACGACTGAACCGTCCGAGCGTAAAAGAAGTTCTCCGGCGCGGAGCTTTGCATTGTAGTTAAAGCCCATAGCACGTCCGTGAGCGCCTGCATCATGAATAATGATGAGGTCGCCCCTGTCTATTTTTGGAAGCTTTCTTTGTACCGCAAATTTATCGCAGTTTTCGCAAAGAGAACCGACAACATCATACACATGATCCTTGTCTGCATCTTCTTTGCCGGCAACAGTCACTTCATGGTAGGCGCCATACATGCCCGGTCTCATAAGGTCTGCCATTGAGGCATCGACACCGATGTACTCGCGGTAAATATGTTTTTCATGAATAGCTCTTGTTACTAAATATCCATAGGGCCCCGTAATAACACGGGCGCATTCCATAAAGAATTTTATGGGAGTAGTTTTAAAGCAGTCCTGCCTTCCATTGCATATAACATCGTCATAGGCCTTTTTAACACCCTGTGCAACATAGTCGTAATCAACAGCCTTCTGTTCTGGCTTATAAGGAATACCGATGCCGCCGCCCATGTTGATAAACTCAACCTGTATATCGAGTTTTTCCTTAAGCTCAACTGCCAGTTCGTAGAGCATGCGGGCTGTTTCTATAAAGTAGTCATTCGAAAGTTCATTGGAAGCAACCATTGTATGAAGACCGAAGCGTTTTGCACCCATTTCCTTTACTTTAGCATAGGCTTCGAAAATTTGGGGCCGTGTGAGTCCGTACTTTGCTTCTTCAGGTTTTCCGATAATCGCGTTTCCTTCCTTCAAAGGTCCCGGATTATAACGGAAGCTTATTAGTTCAGGAATTCCGCCTATTGCCTTTGCAAGATAATCAATATGTGTAATATCATCCAGATTGATAACAGCACCTTTGAGGTTAGCATAAATATATTCTTTTTCCGGAGTTTCATTGCTGGTAAACATGATGTCTTCACCCTCAATGCCTGCACGTTCAGAAAGAATAATCTCAGGTAAACTTGAACAGTCTGCACCAAAGCCTTCATCGGCAAGAATCTTCATAATAAAAGGATTAGGTAAACCCTTGACCGCAAAAAACTCTTTGAAGCCTGGAAGAATTGAAAAAGCTTTTGTAAGTTTTTGTGCATTCTCCCTCATTGCTTTTTCATCGTAGAGATAAAAAGGAGTCGGATACTGTTTTGTGAGAACCTCAAGCTGATTTTTACTTAATGGAAAATACCGGTCTGCCATATTTATCTCCTCGTATATTACTTTCTATAGGTTATCGAAAAAGCCCTTAGCCTTTAATAATTCTGCGTTCAAGATGCCGCCCATTGCAGCGCCCCGCTTGGTGTTGTGGCTCAATGCAACAAAGCGTATGTCGAAAACACGGCACTTGCGAAGGCGCCCGATGGTAACAGCCATACCCTTGCCGTTTTCTCTGTCGCGTCGTGGCTGGGGTCTGTTTTCTTCGTGACGCACAACAATGGCGTGCTCAGGTGCTGAGGGAAGTTTTGCTTCCTGCGGATACGCGCTGAACTCGGTCCAAATTTTTTCAATCTGTTCTAGTGAAGGTTTTTTATCGTCAGGAAGATCAAACTCAAGGCTTACACAGGCAGTATGACCATCGATTACCGGAACACGGTTGCAGTGCGCAGAAACGAGGGGGCCTTGCGCATTTACAATTTTACCGCCTTCTACCTTTCCGAGAATTTTTAATACTTCGGTTTCGGTTTTTTCTTCCTCACCGCCTATGTAGGGAACAATGTTGTCGATCATGTCGAATGAGGGTACACCGGGATAGCCGGCGCCGCTCGTTGCCTGCATTGTGGTAACAATCATTCTTTTAATGGGATAGCCCTTTTGAGTAAGTGCAAAAATAGGAGCCATGTATGACTGCAGAGAGCAGTTTGGTTTAACCGCAACAAAGCCCTTGTCCCAGCCGTGATGTTTTTTCTGTTCAGCAATGACAGATACATGATCAGGATTAATTTCGGGAATAAGCATGGGCACATCATCAGTCCACCTGTTAGCAGAGGCATTAGAAACTACCGGAATATTTTTTGCAGCATAACCTGCTTCCAAAGCCTTAATTTCATCCTTTCCCATTTCGAGTGCACTGAATACAAATTTGCATTTGCCGAGAGCCGCCTCAATATTGCTTGCATCTTCTACCATAAGATCTGCAACACCTGAAGGAATATCAGAACCGATGAGCCAGCGGCTTTCAACAGCATCCTTGTATTTTTTTCCGGCTGAACGCGGACTTGCAGCAACATAGGTTACTTCAAACCACGGATGATCTTTTAATAAATAAATATAGCGCTGTCCGACCATTCCGGTTGCGCCTAACACTCCAACTGGTATCTTATTCATAGTAATCTCCTATAAGTAAATCTCAAAAAAACTTCTATTTTTTTACAGTAAGCCGCACTGCTTCATAGCAGCAACGACAACAGGCTTTGCAGATTCGGCAATATCAACTAAGGGCAGCCGCAGTGTTCCAGCAGGAATACCTTTTTGGTTCATCGCAAATTTGATCGATGTGGGGTTTCCGTCCACAAAGGCTGCCTTAAAGAATGGCTGCAGTCTGTAGTGAATTTCGCGTGCCGTCTTAAGGTCGCCCTCAACTGCACTTACTGCAAGCTTGGTGATTAAGTCCGGTACAAGGTTCGATACAACTGATATTACCCCGTCGCCGCCTGCGGCAACAAGAGGCAGTGTTAAGCCGTCATCGCCTGAAAGCACGCAAAAATCCTTTTTTTTCATAGCAATCTTTTCAATCACTTCCATCATCTGATTAATGTCGCCTGAGGCTTCTTTAACGCCTGCTATATTTGGAAGTTCTGCGATCCTCATAAGCAGTGACGTACAGATATTTTTGCCGGTACGGCCGGCAATATTGTACACGATCACCGGAATACCTACCTTTGAAACTTCTTCAAAGTGCCGGAAGATTCCCTCATCGGAAGGCTTGTTGTAATAGGGCGTTACAACAAGAGCATAATCTGCTCCCTTTTGTTTTGCACGTTCAGTATATCTAACCGCATCGCGTGTATTATTGCTTCCGGCTCCCACTATAACGGGAACCTTTCTGCCGGTTTTTGCTGTATATTTTTTTACCTCATCAATTGTAATATCAATGAGAATCTCTTCTTCAGATTCGTCCAGTGTCGGTGTCTCGCCTGTTGTTCCAAGCGGTAAAAGTCCCGAAATGCCGGCTTCCAGCTGATAAGAAACGAGTTTTCTATAACCCTCATAATCAACTGAAAAATCAGTATTCATGGGCGTAACAAGCGCAGTGAATGCACCCTGTAATTTAGCCATTCATGCCTCCCCAATACCATTCATAATTAAATATGGTATATTTGTGTAATATTTATGCATATTATTGCATTTTTATACACTTTATGCAAGTAGAACCGTTTCTTTTTTCGTTGCAAAGCGGATACCGAGAGTGTATAATACTAACAATGAAAACATATACAGTATTCGGCAATAAAATTCCGGAAAGCAAGGCGCGTATAGGCGAAAGGCTGTTCCGTCATTATGCAAAGAAAAACGGCTACGATCCTGCCCATCCGCCCGTACTCACGGCTGTGCCTTCTGAAAAAGATTTTGACGACTTCGGCATCATGCATGTGGTCGAAGAAGGTAAAGCAGGCTCAACATCTGAGGGAAACTTTGCAGATCCCGGGGCCGCCTGCACTCCGGTGAGCAGGGAAAACTCCATTCTGCTCGGTACAATCCGCATGGGATTCGGACACTGCCGCATGGCATTAGCCATTGCATCCGCAGCCCGTTACAAGGGATTAACCCCCTACTGGCTCGACATGATGTCTTTCCCGGATAACGCCGCAAGCAAGACTATCAGACAGATTGAACACTGGTACAATGCCGGTTCGCGTTTTTCACAAAACTCGCGCTGGTTCAATGACCATATATGGGAAAAACTTACATCAGATGCAGGACGCCACCTTTCAGGATCGCTGCGGGACAAAACCATCTCAAACATCTATGCACCTTTATTTAAAAATGTCCCGGAGGGAATGCCCTTTGTTTCCACACATCCTTGGGTAGGTCACGGAGCGGTAGCCGCAGGAGTAAAAGGCGTCGTAAGCATAATTCCTGACAATTACCCGCTCGCATTTCATCTTGTTGAAGGTTCCTACCATGCAGTGCAGTCTCCGTCCTGCTACATGGGCTACAGAACTTTTATATCGATGGGAGAAGACAATAACCTCGAATACTGTCTTCCCAAAGACTATATTTACGAAACAGGACATTATATTGATCACGAGATTGTTTCAAATGTTGAATACGACTGCGATTTGCGTCTTAAACGATTAAAGGACGGCAAGGCTAGAAGATTTTTACTTACCATGGGCGGAGCCGGAGCACAGGCTGCAAAATTTGCAGATATAATACTCACCTGCCGTGATGCTGTTAAGAATAACAAGGCTGCCTTCTTTATAAATATGGGAGACCATGAGGGAAGATGGACGGCATTAAAAGCGGAATTCGAAAAAAACGGTATTCAATGGACGATGCATGACAATTGGAACCAAACCAAGGAATTCATTCAGTCTGTCGAAAACGATGATGTAAAGGGCATACATGTGTTTCTTCATAAGAATTTCTACGCAGCGGTCTATGCAACAAATCTTCTTATGCGCATAAGCGACGTGATGATAACAAAACCCAGTGAACTTTCCTTTTACCCCGTCCCGAAACTTTTTATTCAGCGTGTCGGTAAACATGAGGCTTGGGGAGCTATCCGCGGATCGGAAATCGGAGATGGAACCATTGAAACAGGCTCAGTAACCAGCATGCATAGAACCTTAAAACTCCTTATAGAAGATACAGATCTTGTTGAACTATATTGTGAACATATCAGGAAAAACAAGGCTGCTGGCATCTATAACGGAGCTTACAATGTTATAGATGTTGCACTGAAAGTACAAAAATAACAATTTTTTTCATTATGGGCTGCTTTTACAGGCAGCCTTTGTTGTCACTTGACAGTTATTAAACTTTTTGTTACTATGCGCAGTATGAACGATATCCGTAAGGTTAACGACAGTTCCAAATCCTCATTTGCTTCGGTATACTTTTACTTTAGCTATTGGAATTCCCTCAACCCCTGCGGAGCGTACTGTACATTGCGCGTAATGTAACGTGCAATTACCTGAATGGTAACAACAGAGACTCCGTTTGGAGTCTCTTTTTTTTTGCCGGAATAAAGATTGTAAGCATTCATAGGAGAAGAAAATGATTATTGTTTTGAAAGCAAACACCGCAGAAAGCGATGTACAAAGTTTCGTGAGCATGCTCGAAAATCAGGGTGTGCAGATTCATCAGTCTAAAGGTGTAGATACCACCATCTTAGGAGTCGTAGGCGATACAACCAAAATGAATGAAGAAAGCCTCAAGGCTCATCATCTTGTATCTAAGGTCATGCGGGTTCAGGAACCCTACAAGATGGCAAATAGAGCCTTTCATCCGGATGACACTATAATATCGGTTAAGAGCGGAAAGGACGGAGGTTTAGCAAAAATAGGACTTCCTCATTTTGCGGTCATGGCAGGACCC
>JAKJFV010000115.1 GCA_022704725.1 Spirochaetota bacterium | reverse complement strand
TTTTGGCTACAAAGAGAGCGCCAATTTCTTCAACTGATACTACATAGTCGACAAATTCATCGTCCATTCCCTCGCGGCGTTTTGCAAGGCAGGGTCCAATGAACACGCTTATACAATCGGGGTCTTCTTTTTTTACAAGCTCTGCAGTGTAATGCATGGGGCTCTTTGTATCGGAGATGCAGCTTATAAGTGAAGGAACGTGTTTCTGCACTGCACGAACATAGGCAGGACAGCATGATGTTGTCATCATCTTGTCCCCTTTTTCCATGCGCTCTTCAAATTCGTGAGCCTCTTTATCGGCTGTTATATCTGCTCCCTGTGCAACTTCCCAAACCTTGGTAAAGCCTGCAGCAAGCAGCGCGCCTTCAAGCTGGCCGGAGGCACTTCTAAACTGGGAGGCAACAGCAGGTGCATACATTGCGTGTACTTTTTTTCCTGCCATTATGTGTTTTACAACATCTACAAGCTGACCCTTGTCCATCATTGCGCCAAAGGGGCATTCCCTCATGCAGTTTCCGCAGAAAATACACTTGTGGTAGTCAATTCGTTCCTTGCCGCTTTCGTCCTTTGTAATAGCACCAACCGGGCAGGCTTCTTCGCAGGGAACGGGAATCTTTATAATTGCATGATACGGACAATTCTGCATGCATAAACCGCAGTTAATGCATTTGTCTTTATCTATAACGGCCCGTCCGCTTTTAATTTCTATTGCTTTTTTTGCACAGTTCATCATGCAGGGGCGCGCAAGGCAGGCCTGGCAGGCATTAGTAACCATGTAGTGAGTCTTAACACAGGCATTGCAGGCCTCATCCAAAACCGTGAGCATGGGCCAGGTAGGCTTTTCCCGGGTAAAAGCTTCCTTTGCATAATCTGCAAGTTTTTTCTCATCATCATAGTCTTCAACGCTGCAGCCGAGCCGTGCGATCACACGCTGGCGCAGAATTTCCCGGTCATGATAGGTGCAGCAGCCCATCGGTTCTGCACCGCGCGGAGCCATTTCCCTCGGTATAAAGTGAACGCCCTCTTCCAGTTTTCCTTCAAGCTGAAGCTTCGTAATCCGTATTAATATTTCGCGTTTTAACTGCGATGCATTATTATTCAGGTTCATTCTTACTCCTCTGCAATAGCCCGAATTTTCTCTATAACAGTAGAAATCGTAGCTGCGCTTAACACTTCTCCATTCACAAGAACAAATGGAGCCTTTCCATTTTGTGCATTGCCGCATTTCTCAAGACAGGATATACCGTCTATTTCAATATCTACAGAATTTTTAAGATCTTCGGGAAGGGAGTCTTCCAGCATCATTATTTCTGATGCACCCATAACAAAACATGCTGTTCCTGTACAAATGGAAACCTTAACCTTCTTCATAATACCTCCAAACGACTCCGCTTTTTTGCGGCTATATATATTGAATTTTTACCTCTTTCAGATATTTCTCCTGCAGGAGGTTTGCTGTCTTTTTAATTATATTCCGCCGTATTTCAAGTTCCACCGGCATATTGGGATCCTGATGCGCTTCATTTATCTTTGTACCGACAACAAACAGTATTCTATCACTGTCTAAAAATAATTCCACTACCCGTACCGCAGCGTTTACCTTTGCACTCTCACTGTATTTTCCCTGTTCAAGTATTTCTGCAACAGAACCCATTGTAATAATGCCTTCTGTTACAAGATCCGCCCCATCCATCACCGACTCCGGGGGAATTTTCGGATCAAGATTTTTAAGCACACCGATATCTTTTTTCCGGTTTCCCTCGCCAGTATATTCGCAGTTGTTCCGCCCGAGACTATTTTTTTTCCACTAAAAGAAACAAATAGACGCGATAAGTCCGCATCGCGCTCAGGATACAGCGGAGGCCCCGTAAGTACAAGCAAGTCCCGGGGTTTTCGCGAATAAATTATTCCGCAGGTAATGTCATCCTTTGCCTTGAAGGAATCAATCTGCAGAGCCTGATTCACCACTGCTTTAGCAAGATCACGTGCACTTATTTCGGGATTTTTCTCAATTTTTTCCAAAATATAATTTTGAACATTGTTATAGCCCCAACCGAAGGGATAATGAACAGACCCCATTCCCGCCTGAGTAACCCCGTCGGAGAAAAAAACCAGACGGTCTCCGGGAAGCGCCTCATACTGAGAATATTGAACGACCGCTTCCTTTTTCGGCGCTGTTTTCTTATTTTTCCTCTCGATAACTGTAAATTCTTTAATCGGCTCAACAAAGGTCTGTTTCCGGATTAAAATATAAGGCGGATTATCATACTCAATCACCCGAACTGTCGAATTAGGTTCAATATCAACAAGGGTAAAAGTAGCGTAGCTGATACCGCGCTCTTTACAGACAGGAAGGGTATTCATAATTATCTGAGCGGCTTTTTTAATAGGAATATCTGATGCAATGAATTTTGTTGCCATCGTTGCAGTAAGGGTAGCCAGCACACCTGCCTTTATTCCAGACCCCAGCCCATCCGAAAGTGCAGTAATAACACGGCCGTCGGCAGGATTTTTCTGCGACAAAAATACATCGCCCTCTGCACCCTGCTTATGCTTTCTAAGCTGGGCATGAGCAACTTCTATAAAAGTGTCCTTTGAACCGGCAAAGGGAGGAAGTTCACCCATTATTCATCATCTCCGCCGTCGTCAGAAAATGAATCAATAATTGAATTTAAGATTGATTCAGACTCGGCAGCATTTTCGCCAAGTAAAAAGGCAATTTTCTGCACAACCGACAAATTTTTATCTATAACCTTTTTTGCCTGGGTAACGATTCTATGCTTTTGTATTTGAGGCGCTGTTATATCTTCTATTACTGCGCCTGCAGCTTCCTCTTTTTCAATTGCAAAAACTGATACATGAAATATCTTCTTGCCTGCCCTAACTTCCCTCTCTATGACATCCGGTCCGTTTACGGCAAGAACATCAGCAAAAAAGCGGTAAAATGGTATAATCTTTGTTAAATCTGCACCCTCAAGACCTGGTTTTGCATCATACATCTCCACAATGTCAGAACCCATAAGGGCTGCAAAATTGCTGTTGCATTCAACAATTTTTAAACCGCTGTCTGCTATGACAACACCGCCGGGGATTGCACGTATAAGTCCGTTAGCTTTTTTTTGAGCCAGTTTTCTCATGTACGACACGCACATAGTTTTTTCAGCCCGGTTGTCAAGCATTGCCTCGGCAAAAAGACGGCATGTATCGTAACCGCAGCTTGCACAGTTAAGTTCGTCGGCGCGGGTGTATTTTCCAACAGAGCGCAGCGCAAAACGAATTTCGTCTTCGCTGTGTTTCTTTTTTACTTGCTGTATTACCGGCAAAGTTCCTGTTAAATCACTGACAGAAGATAAAACCTGCTCATCAAGAGTATCATCTGCTGTTTCTGCATATTCACCAATACGCACATTTCTCATTGCAAGCGATGAAGAACTACCGGTTCCCGGCCCATTAACACAGCCGCCTTCGCAGGCAAGAACTTCTAAGAAAAGAGGTTCTTTTAACTCTTCATTTTTTAAACCTTCAAGTGCGCTGCGTATTTCTTCTATTCCTGTTATTGCCATAGTTCTTACATGTGAGAGGGGGTTGTATTTTTTACACGACTCTATCATTCCGCCGCCCACGGGATAATAAGCGCCTTTTCCAGCTCTGAACGGAATAAAATCATGTTGTTCCGTGTTTACTTTTAGAGATCCGGGAGTAATTCCTTCTCTATTAAGCCATTTTCTAAGATCATTAAAGGTTAGAGCTGCATCGATGGTTTTCCAAACATCTGCCTCTCTTTTTTTTGCAATGCACGGACCAATAAATACAATGCCGGTATCATCCCCGAACGTTGCTTTAATAAAACGGGAATGAGCTAACAAAGGAGAAGAGCGGTCTGTAATATACTGGGTATAATCGCTCATAAAATGCTTAATAAATTCAACACATGAAGGACAGGCGCTCGATATAAACAGTTTTTGTCCGTCTTTATTTTTAGCAGCCGCTGAAAGATCCTTTGCAATTTGAGCCGACACAAGATCCGCACCAATCGCAGTCTCTGAAACACCATGGAAACCCAGTTGTTTTAAAGCATAAATAAGCTGATCTTTGGTATAATCCGGAAACTCTGAGGCAAATGAAGGAGCTAAAGAAGCAATGACGCGGGGTTTAAGAGAAAAAAGCTGCTTTGTACGGGCCAGATCATCACGAACGTGTTTTGCCTTCGCCGGGCAATGAATAACACAGCGTCCGCACATGATGCATAATTCAGGTATTACCATGGCATGCCCGTCTTCTACACGTATAGCCTTAACCGGACACTGCCTGATGCATTTGTAGCAGTCCTGACATTCAGTCTGCTCTGTAAAAATTGGATACAGAAAATTCATTCGGTCACCCCCAATTCATGTTTAAGCAGATCTTCCAGACCCTCAGGGCTTACAGCAGAAAAGAGGGTCTCATTAATTCGTATATTCGGACCTTTGCGGCACTCGCCCTCGCAAAGACATCCCTTTATTGCAACTTCGGCATCCAAATTGTGCTTCTGAATAAAAGAACTGATGATTCCGGCATTCACAGAATTTCCCCTGCTGAAGCAGGAGCTGCCCATACAGACTGTTATTGTAGTCATCATTCCTCCTTATTCAATACCTTTATTCATTTACAATCTATATATTTTTATCGAATTAGTCAATATCAGTCCTGTTTATTGTAAAAAAATATAGCATGATATAAAAAAAGCTGGAAAATTACCCATCTATGACATATAATTTTTTTATGAATTATATACAAGAATTTAATGAATATTATGATGAATTGTATCCTATTACAGAAGACTTAAAAAGTTTTTACAACAGCCTGATTTCTTGTTACTCTTCTCCCGTAAAATTCCTGCGCATCGGATGCGGCACCGGCAACTTTGAACATTATCTTGCGAAGCTCGGCCATGATGTAACCGGCATAGAAGATTTTCAGGAAATGCTGGAATCTGCAAACCGGCGCAGAAAATTTCCAAATATGGCTATACGTTATTTTTTCATGACAAGCTTGGAAATGTCCCGCTTTCTTGGAAAAAGTTTTTATAATATTATAACCATAAAAGATAATAGAATTATTTTTATACATGATCCAATTTTAATGAGAAAGTTTTTCTATGACTGCAAAAATTTACTTGCTCCGGATGGGAAAATTATACTTCATTTAAACAACTTTACACTTTACAAACCAAATCCTATGGCTAAACTCCCACAGCTTGAATCTATGAGAGTTAAATTATTTACTCAGTTGTGGCAAAAAGAAGAAGGCTTATACTCGATGGACATGGATCTGGAAACCAGTACCGGTAGAATACTTTCATTACTTAAAGACACTAAAGTCTTCCCCCTAACAAAAGACCAAATCAAAGAACTAGCAATTGAAGCAGGTTTTTCATCCATTGAGTTTTATGCAAACTACAAAATGGAAGCATTTAAAGATGAAAGTGAAAATCTCATTGCAGTTATTTCTTAAAAAAGAGTAACAGAATAAAACTATTTTTGAACATCAACAATACGCCATTTACCTTCATGGTGCGTAAGCTGATGCGAACCTATCTCAAGAAGGCGTCCGTCTTCTCCAAGAATTTTAATATATTCTGCGAGCGGATTTACTTCTGTAACTCTAAAATGTGTTCCATCATAAAAAAGTCTTATACCTTCCTGAGGAAGTTTTTTTCGAGCTTCGGTATAACAGTCAAATTCATACGAAAGACAGCAAAGAAGGCGGCCGCATTGCCCCGAAATTTTCATGGAGTTAAGCGATAAATTCTGATCCTTCGCCATTCGAATAGAGACCGGACGCAAGCGGTCGGATACAGCATGACAGCAATATGCTCTTCCGCAAACACC
>JAKJFV010000114.1 GCA_022704725.1 Spirochaetota bacterium | reverse complement strand
TATAATCTGCTTCGCGCTCTGAGCCGCCGATGATTTCTCCAAGACCCGGAACCAAAATATCCATAGCGCGCACGGTTTTGCCGTCTTCGTTCAGCTTCATATAAAAAGCCTTAATTTCCTTCGGGTAATCGGTAAGGATAACGGGCCTCTTATATACTTTCTCGGTTAAATATCTCTCGTGTTCGCTTTGAAGATCGCATCCCCAGAACGGCTTAAATTCAAAAGCATCTGCATTTTTCTCGAGTTCCTTTACCGCCTCTGTATACGTTAAGCGGATAAAATTAGAAGAAACTACGTGCTTTAAGGTTTCAATAAGGCCCTTTTGAATACGCTCATCAAAAAATTTCATATCTTCACTGCATTTTTCCAATGCCCATGAAAGAAGATACTTTATGAACTCTTCGGCAATATCCATATTGTCTTCAAGCTCAAAAAACGCCATTTCCGGCTCTATCATCCAAAATTCGGCTAAATGCCGTGTTGTGTTTGAGTTTTCTGCTCGGAAGGTCGGACCGAATGTGTACACCCTCGACAGGGCGGTTGCATAAGTTTCTGCCTCAAGCTGGCCGGATACCGTTAAACTCGCTCTTTTTCCAAAGAAATCTTTTGTATAATCTACAAGCTGAGCTGCTTCACTTTCCTTTTTTCCGCCTTTGCCGGCTTTAATACCTGTTTCTGCTATTTTATCAAGATCCAGCGTTGTTACCTGAAACATTTCACCTGCACCCTCGCAGTCGCTTGCAGTGATTATAGGTGTATGCACATAATGAAAGCCTCTTTCCTGGAAAAAGGTATGGACCGCATAGGCCATCTGGCTTCTCATACGGGCAACAGCACTGAATGCATTTGTCCTCGGTCTAAGGTGGGCTATTTCCCGGAGAAATTCCATAGAATGCCCTTTTTTTTGGAGCGGGTAAGTTTCTGCCGGCGCCTGTCCAAACACTTCAATGCTTTCAAGGCTTACTTCTACTGCCTGTCCCGAAGCAGGGGATTCAATGAGTTTTCCGAATGCCTTAACAGAAGCACCGGTTGTAATCTTTTTTAGTTCTTCATCTATATTAAGAGTATTTTGATTTTCGCGGTCAAAGGTCAGCTGTATAGAAGCAAAACAAGAGCCGTCATTCACCTGAATGAAGCACAAGTTCTTAGAATCCCGTTTTGTACGGACCCAACCGCAGATAGTAACCGTTTTTCCGTCCGGTTTAGAAACCAAAATGTCTTTTATCAGTTGTGTTTTCATATTTTAGTAGTATCACTTTTTCCAAAAACAGTCAAACACCCTTATGGTATATTGACATTAATAAATAATAATGTATAATTATTACATATACGCAGTTAACGTTGTATAAATATACATTCTTCAGTAAAGGAAGATGCCCATGTCTGATTATTATGAAAGTTCTTTTCTAAAAAAACTTACCCTGGTCGCTCAAAACAACGACCCGATTGATTCAGAGCTGTATCAGAAATACGATGTAAAGCGCGGTTTACGATATGCAGACGGCCGCGGTGTACTCGTCGGTTTAACAAGGGTAGGCGATGTTGTCGGTTACGATGTTGTTGACGGACAAAAAGTAGCTGTTCCCGGGAAACTCATTTACCGGGGTTACGATATTGAAGATATAATCAAAGATGCAGAGAGTCATGATCAGTTTGGTTTCGAGCAGACCGTGTACCTGCTTTTATTCGGCGATCTTCCTTCTCAGGACGAGCTGAACGAGTTCCGCTCCTTCCTCGGTTCAAAAAGAAATCTGCCTGAAAATTTTACTGAAGATATGATCATGAAAGCACCGTCATCAGATATTATGAACAAGCTTGCCCGCGGGGTTCTTGCTTCGTATTCTTATGACCCTAATCCTGAAGATGTGAGCATTGCAAATAACCTTCGACAGTGCATTGAACTCATAGCAAGGTTTTCGACTCTTGCAGCTTATGCATATGAGGCAAAAAGGCACTATTATGACGGGAAGAGCATGTATATTCATAACCCGAAACCTGAGCTTTCTACTGCAGAAAACCTTTTGCGTCTTATCCGCCGGGATAAAAAATACACTAAGCTTGAAGCTGAGATTCTTGATTTGGCTCTCATTCTTCATGCAGAACACGGCGGGGGTAACAATTCATCTTTTGCCGTTCATGTTATATCATCAGCAGATACTGATACTTATTCTGCCATTTCTGCAGCTGTCGGTTCATTGAAAGGAAGACGTCACGGCGGTGCAAATAAACAAGTTATGGAAATGATGGATGACATAAAATCTCATGTCAAAGACTGGTCCAGCGAAACAGAAGTAAAAGAATATTTACGCAGGATAATGAAAAAGGAAGCCTTTGACAAATCCGGTCTTATCTATGGACAGGGACATGCAGTGTACACAATTTCGGATCCGCGAACTATACTGCTGCGAAATAAGGCTGCTCTTCTGGCAAAAGAAAAAAACATGATGGACGAGTATAACTTATATGTTCTTATAGAAAAACTTGCTCCCATAGTTTTTACAGAGGAGAAGGGTGAAAGTAAACAAATTTGTACAAACGTAGACTTCTATTCAGGTTTTGTGTATACCATGCTCGGCATACCCCGGGATCTATTTACACCGATATTTGCTGTCTCCCGCATTGCAGGATGGTCGGCTCACCGCATTGAAGAAATAGCGGCAGGAGGAAGAATATATCGTCCGGCATATAAAAATATTTTAGAACCGCGGCAGTTTGTGCCCATTGAAAAACGTGCAATAAGATCATAACGATTAATCGTATTGTGATGGTCTGTGCTTCATACGCGCGGTTTTTTTAAAAGAGGCCGCGCTTTTTTTATGTACATTCAACACGGCCGCTGCATGGAATAAAAGTCTTTATTTATGATAGAATATTACGTATATGAAAACTCAACGCTTGGATAAAATACTGTCTCATCATGGATACGGATCCAGAAAAGACGCAAAGAAATTACTGCATAAAGGCTTTGTTCTGGTTAATGGTCAAATATGCAGCAATGCCGATTCCCCTATCAACATAGATACCGATACTGTAACCGTTGACGGGACACTTCTTCAGCTTCGTCACCATGTGTATCTAATGCTCAACAAACCATCAGGCATCGTCTGCTCAACAAAGGATGGAATACATAAGACTGTAATTGATATTCTTCCTCCTCAATATCGTGTAAGCTTTTTAGGAGGCGATGTACATCCAGTCGGACGACTCGATATTGATACAGAAGGGCTGCTGCTGCTGACAACGGACGGAGAGATGACTCATCGCTTAACATCTCCTAAAAAACACATTTCCAAAACCTATTATTTGAAACTGGCTGATAACACTGATGAGAAAGCACAATCATATTATAAAGAACAGTGTGAAAAGGGTTTTGCGGTACCCCATGAAGGCAATGAAGACGGTTTTATAACTCAGGAATCGGCGCTGGAATGGCTGAATAATTCAGGTGATGAAGCTTTATTAACAATTTATGAAGGTAAATATCATCAGGTAAAAAGAATGATGCAGACATTGGGAAATGAAGTTGTTTATTTAAAACGTGTTGCTGTAGGAAGCCTTTACTTGGATGAAATGCTGAAACCCGGGGACTGCCGTGAATTAAAACCTGAAGAATTCGATAAACTGATATAAAAAAAGTAGACAAAAACAAAGATATGGTATAATCTTTGAGTATATTTGACCAAAAAAGCATTAATATTCTAAATGTATTAAACGATAGAATATATGTATCGGATTAATAGCTTAATATTCAGGAGGCCTTTATATGCCGAGATCTTTTACTGAAGCGGAACGTTCAAAATTACTTGACCGGATAAAGTCCGCAGCTAAGGAATTATTGACAGTTTACGGAGCACGAAAAACTACCATAGAGATGATTGTAAAAAAGGCAGTAATTCCCAAGGGAACCTTTTATCTGTTCTATGCTTCAAAAGAATTATTGCTTTGGGATGTCATTAATGATTATCACAAAACAATTTCCAAGGTATTAAAAGATGCCGTGGAAAACACAAAGGATATTGATGCACAGCGATTTAGCGAGATTCTTTTCGAGATATTCATAACAGTTTCAAAGTCGTTTTATCCAGCCTTAATGATTGAAGGCGAGATGGAGGCAATAATAAGGAAGCTTCCTGATGACCTGGTAAAGGATCATCATAATGATGATGCCGATATGCTCACAGAACTAGCTTCTATTCTTCCAGCTGATTCACCTGTTTTTTCAAACAGGAAAAAGGTAGAGGCTGTATCGGGCGCATTGCGTATATTATTTTTCTCTCTGCTTCATAGGAGGGAAATAGGCGAAACATTATATGACCATTCATTAAAAATACTGCTTAATGGTGTTGCGCTTGAATTATTCGAGCCTGCATATAAAGGAAGTGAAATATGATATCAGTTAGCGGTCTTAGTTTTTCTTATACTAAAAAGCCTTTTATTACGAATATGAGTTTTAATGTTTCTAAAGGTGAAATATTTGGTTTCCTTGGACCAAGCGGAGCAGGGAAAAGTACGGTTCAAAAAATCTTAACCGGAATGCTCACTTCCTTTACCGGGAATGTATCAGTTTTAAATACTGATATAAAACATATTGAGAAAAGTTTTTATGAGAAAATCGGCGTCGATTTTGAGTTTTCAAGTCTTTTTGAAAAAATGACCGCCAGAGAGAATTTGCGTTTTTTTTCTTCGCTTTATTCTTCTCCCTCCGCTGATATTGAGGGGCTCTTAAAAAAAGTTGATTTACATAAGGATGCCGATAAAAAGGTTTCCGCTTTTTCAAAGGGAATGAAGAGCCGTCTGAATTTTATAAAGGCTCTTGTTCATGATCCGGACCTTATTTTCTTAGATGAACCGACGAGCGGCCTGGATCCGTCTAATGCGGCTGTTATGAAGCAGCTCATTATTGAACAAAAAAATTTGGGTAAGACTATTATACTGACAACACACAATATGTACGATGCATCTGAATTGTGCGGAAGGGTTGCTTTTATTGTTGATGGAAGTATAAAAGCTTTGGATTCTCCATGGAATTTGATGCACAAAAATACAAATTTCAATGTTGTATATTCCTGGCTGGAAAATGGAGAAAAAAAGGAGCGAACCGTTCCTGTTACTCAAACATCTTCAGATGAAAAACTACAATCGCTTATAAAGCAAAATGCACTAATATCAATTCACAGTTGTGAACCAAATTTGAATGATGTGTTTGCAGAAATTACCGGCAGGGTTTTAGTATGATGAAAAAGAATCCTGTACTCCAAAGAATGTATACTCTTCTTAAAGGTGATATGCTCTTTCAGCGCCGTTATGGTTTTTATTGGCTCTACCTCTTTTTTGTAATATTTTATGCTTCTCTATTATCCATTTTCCCCCAAACTATTCAGAGCAAAGCCGCGGGGCTGCTTGTTTTTACCGATCCTGCAGCAATGGGGCTTTTTTTCATGGGTGCCATAGTGTTGTTTGAAAAAAGTCAACGAGTCATAGAGTCGTTATCGGTTTCACCGGTAAAAACCGGCGAGTATATACTTTCAAAGGCTGTATCAATTTTGATCATTTCTCTTGTAAGTGCTCTCGCAATTGCATTATCAGTGTATGCTGATACTGTTGCTTTTTTTTCTGACTTTGTACACATTGCTTTATTTTGTACCGCAATAATACTTTCAAGCCTTATGTTTACATTTGCCGCGCTCGGGTGTGCCTCATTGAGTAAATCCCTTAATCAATTTATGATTTTTACCATACCCTTTGAAGTGCTGCTTATGGTTCCTCCTGTTCTATATATCTTCGGATTTGGACCGCCCTGGCTGGAATATAATCCAGGTACACTTGCCTTGAGACTGATACTCAATGATAATCTTTTTAATCCTGTTATTTCAATTTTAATGCTTTCCATTTGGGTTTTTCTAAGCTTCCTGTTTGCGTATAAATCA
>JAKJFV010000113.1:2472-5927 GCA_022704725.1 Spirochaetota bacterium | reverse complement strand
ATGCCATACTACCACTTTCAATTCAAAAAATAAATACCTGCACTGTAACAAACACCTTATTACCCCATCTTCCCTGCGTACATCCCTAAAACACAAAAGGCCGCCCGCTGGTATGCATCCCCTTTGCTGGACAAAAATTCAACAAAGGGATTCACCTCATCCGGACAGCCTTGTTATACAAGCAAAAGAATGCTTATTTTTTCTCGGTAATCTTGCCTTTTTCGAAGATATAGTTTGCTTTAGCAAGATAGGATGCGGGAATGGTGATTCCGCAAGCAGCTGCAGCATCGAGATCAAACAGAAGATCTGATTCTGAAGGTTCTGTTAAAAACTTAACAGGAATATCGGCAGGAGCCTTACCCTTAAGAATTGCAACAACAATTTCGCCGGTTGCAAGCCCTGCTTTATAGTAGTTAAAACCGGAAGCAATCATGCATCCGCCGTCCATTGCAGACGTAACGTCGCCTGAGAAAACAGGTTTTTTAGCCTTGCCGAAAACCTGAATAATCGAGTTGAGCGCTGAATATACAGTGTTATCAGTTGTCAGATAGATGCCGTCTACACGGTTAATAATCGCATCTGCAGCCTGTTTAACTTCGGCAGAGTTTGAAATTGACTGAGTTACAAGGTCCAGACCGAATTCTTTGCAGGCAGCTTCTACAATAGCAAGTGCTGAAATTGAGTTAGCCTCGTTGCTGGTGTAGATGTAGCCGAGTGTTTTAATCTTTGCAATGTCTTTGAACATCTCAATGTGCTCTCTTGTAGGAATAGCATCTGAAAGACCGGTAACATTGCCCTCGCCCTTATCGAGAGAAGTAACAAGGCCCGCACCCACAGGGTCTGTAACGGCAGAAAAAACAACCGGAATATCTTTAATAGTATTTGCAAGTGATACTGCTACCGGAGTTGCAATACCTACCGCAACAGCAACCTTATCGCTTTTGAATTTATTAGATATTTGGGCTGCAGTATTAACATCGCCGTTAGCATTCTGCAGATCAAAAGAGGCATTAATCCCGGCTGCCTTTATTGCATCCTGAATACCCTGTTCTGTTGCATCGAGAGCAGGATGCTGTACAATTTTAGAAATACCGATTTTTACAGTTCCATCTGAAGAATCTTCCTTTTTTCCGCCTGCAAAAACAAGGGCTACACATAGACAGGCAGCAATAATAAGTGCCATTTTTTTCATAATATCTCCTTACAGTAAACCGGCAAAGCGGAATACATTTCACAAATTGTTACTTCTAATAGTAACAGAACATACTATACTGATATGCATATTCTTTGTCAAGAACAATAGAGACCGATTAATGAAAAAATATCATCACCTACTTTTTCCGGAAATATACAAAGAAAAGCTCGTCTTCTTCTTTTTTAAGCCAGTGATCAATATTAAGGCTTGAAGCCTTTTCTATGAGCGGAGCCGGAATAAAGGGAGAAATAACCTTGAAAATTTCGCCGGGTTTTAGCGAGTTTAATTCTGTAATGACCTTATTCACCGGCTGCTCGCCTGCATTGAGCATGGAGCGGATGTCTATTTCGCGTTTTACAAAAGAAGGATTAAACCATGAGGGCTTATCAGTTATAAAAGAGGAACCTTCTGTAATGGAGATTTTTTCTCCTCCAATTTTCACTGTAAGGTAATGCATTTTTCACGGTTGCGTGATTGGGAACTATGCCTTACACTGTTTTCATGAGAAAAATTTGGTTTTCAAAGCCTGCTTCTGACTGGAACGAGGCCCTGCCGCTGGGTAACGGACGGCTTGGAGCTATGGTTTACGGCGGAATAAACAAAGAAATTATTCAGCTTAATGAAGATTCTCTGTGGTCGGGCTTTCACCGGGACAGAAACAACCGCGATGCCTTAGCGCACTTAGATGAAATTCGAAGTCTCATAGATAAAGGCCGAATTGAAGAGGCGCAGGAATTGTGTTTTACCTCCCTTTCCGGGACTCCTCCAAATCAATCGGTGTATCAGACAGCGGGAGAACTGCACTTAGATTTTTATAGTGCAAACATGAAAGGTATTAAGGGACCGATGGGAGATCATAATGCTCTCATGAGAGAACCGCTGCAGAACAGGCATAATTACTCACGGGAACTTGATCTTGAAACGGCTGTTTCAAAAACACAGTACACCGTAAACAGTGTTACCTTCACACGGGAATGTTTTATATCTGCGCCCGACAACATTATTATCCTTAAAATATCGGCTGATAAGAGTGAATCCATCTTTCTCCGCGCCCGTCTCGACCGTGGAATTTGGGCAGAACGTATATGGAACGAAAATGATCATACTATTGCGCTCGAAGATACTAGAGGCCTCCCCTTCTGTGTCATGGCATCTGCAAAAGCGGCATCTGCATCCGGCAGGGCATCAGTTAAAACATGCGGCGCCTGTCTCACAGCTGAATATGCCGATGAAGTTATTATTCTCATAGATATTCAAACTGCATTTAGATGCGGTAAAAAAAAGGACAGCTGCAAAACCGCCTGTGCTTCACATTTAACAGCACTTGAAGGAATATGTTTTGAAGAAGCAAAAATAAAACACATACAGGATTACGAAAAACTGTTTAAACGGCTCGATTTTAAGCTTTTTCCTTCTATAAATAATCATACTGATATTAATACTCCAACTGATATGAGGCTGGAGCAGTTTAGAAAAGACAAAAAGGATTCGGGCCTCATTGAATTATACTATCACTTTTCACGGTATCTGCTTATCAGTTCAAGCAGAGAGGGAACAAACCCTGCAAATCTGCAGGGAATATGGAACAGCCACATAGACCCGCCGTGGGGTTCAAAATATACTATAAATATTAATACCCAGATGAATTACTGGCCTTCCTGTATGACATCTCTTCCCGAATGCGAGCTGCCGCTGTTTGATCTGCTGGAACGATCGTATCAGAACGGAAAATTTACCGCTCGCCTTATGTACGGCTGTAACGGCTTTGTTGCACATCACAATCTTGATCTGTGGGGAGACACGGCTCCGCAGGATTTGTGGATTCCGGGAACATACTGGCTTTTAGGGGCAGCCTGGCTTGCAACGCATATACGGGAACACTATGAATATACCTTTGATTTAGAATTTCTTAAACGATACTATTATTTGATGCACGATGCCTGCCTTTTTTTCTCCGAATTTCTTATTCCTCGAAAAAGTCCCGAAGACGGCAAAGAGTATTTAGTGCTTTCCCCGTCGGTATCGCCGGGAAACACCTACCGGCTTAAAAATGGTCAGACGGGAGCCTTATGTGCAGGCTGCGAGATGGACAACCGTATACTTGAGCATATTTTTTCTTCCACGCTTCAAAGTGCGGCGGAATTAAAGGCGCTGCTATCAGCTTCAATCTCTTCCAATGATCTTCAAACCTTTGCCTCTGTACTTTCCCGTCTCACACCTGTCAGAGTAACTGGAGACGGCTTTATTAAAGAATGGAACG
>JAKJFV010000113.1:0-2462 GCA_022704725.1 Spirochaetota bacterium | reverse complement strand
AATTCAATTTCCCCCTTTTCAACGCCTATACTTGCAAAGGCTGCAGAAAAAACACTTAACCGCCGGCTCAAACACGGCGGAGGCCACACCGGATGGAGCCGTGCATGGATAATCAACTTTCGCGCATCCTTATGTCAGGGTAATGAAGCCCTTGAAGATATTAACAAGCTTCTTGAACAGTCAACGCTGCCGAATCTTTTTGACAATCATCCGCCCTTCCAAATTGACGGGAACTTTGGAACCCTTGCAGGCATTACCCGAATGATCATTCAAAGCCGCCTTACTCCGGAAGATAACTGCCCTGTAACACCTTCTGTAGAAATTTATCTTCTGAGCGCCCTTCCCGACTCATGGGAAAACGGCGAACTAAAGGGAGCTGCAGTAAAAGGGGCGCTTACTGCAGATATCTCATGGCAAAATGGTGAACTTTCCTGCTGTACTTTAAAAAGAACAAATAAAGAAAGGTCTGTTCTCCAGGCTAAAATTGTGTATAGGAATAAATCAATCACTGTTGATATTGACGCAAAACCCCTTATCATTGTTCCCGGACTTTTTACTGCCTACAAATAGTAAATCGTCACCAAAATTTGCACTAATTGAAAACTCGATGTATACTGTAACTCGGCTGTTAACTTTAAAAAGATCATAAGGCGGGGTACTCATGAAAATTAAGACTAAACTTTTAGGCATCTTTGTTCTAATAATAATTATTACAGCAGCTTCACTTGGCGTGTTTGCAGCTTTTAACATGCTGCAGAAGCAAATTCAATCTGAGAAACTCATAATTACAGAGCTTAAGGATCAGCTGTATAAGGAAGCCGCACATATAAATGAGCTATGCTATACATCGGTTAACACAAGCCTTCTTGCCTACAAAGAAATCACACAAAACACAGTAAATTCTTTTAAAAATATTTCAAATATAACCTACCTTCAAAAAAATAAGAGTATTACTGAATCCCTTGATCAGATAAAACAGATGGATGCATATATGACAACCCGCAGGGATCGCCTTTTTGGTTCTGCTGCAGCTTTTACAAAAGCCGGGGAAACACTGGGACTTAATACACTTAGCATGTCGTTATGTGATTTTTTACCGCTTCAGTATCATACAAATAAGCCAGCTTTTATACCCTACCTCGAAGCCGCAGCCGCTTACACAGGAAGCATCCGTATAATGTCGCAATCACTTGCAGAAGCTTCTTCTGCAAATTCCAAGTTAATTTCTTCCAGTTTAAAGTAGATTCTTGAAAGTATTGAGAAGGCGAACTCCGAAGGAAGAAAAACTGCAGTGTCGTTTCAGGAAATACAAAAAAGCATAACTGCAGTGAGTTCTTCCTTTGATGAAATTGTTAATGGACTTCTCGAATTAAAACAGGGCGGAAATCAGATTATGGAAGCGATGAATGAGCTTGCTTCATACACAACAGACGTAAACACTAATTCCTCCTCCATAAAAAAACAGGCAGACTTAGTTTCTCATGCAGTATCATTAGTAAATAAGACAGCCAATACCTTTATTTCGTCAAGCAGAGAGGCACAGACGGAGGTTGAAAGAATTAATTCGATTTTATCAACAGTATCTGAGCATGCTTCAACAATCGAGTTTATAAGCACCCAGCTCCATGAGGAAGCAGCTCAGTATAAGGTTTAGAAGTCGCCTTCGACAGCTTCCAGTATCATGACTCCGTTTTGCTCAACTTCTGTAATCTGTTCCCCTGCATAACATACTCCGGTTAAAAGATTTTTACAGCTGCAGGGTATTGTTATAAATACAGATTTAGCATTGTGATTCAATACAAATATATAATCTTTGCCGTTTTTTGATCTGACTACTGCTTCAAGGCCTTCTTGTGGGGGCAGTACACTTGTTATTCCATGTTCAGATGTTGTTAATAGAAGAATTTTTTCCAAAAACACACTGTTATTTTTAGGTGTAGAAGCTCCTATATACCATGCCTTACCCTTTCCGAATGTATTGCAGCAGACAGAGGGGGTCTCGGCATAAAAATCTTTTTCATAGACAGCAACAGTCTGTGCAGTTTCGGGATGAATTATGTCGCACAGCATTACTGCAGGATACACTCCAGAAAGAGGACCTGAGCGTATTACAAATGCATTCTCCTGTCCGGGAAGCAGCGCATCAATTTCTTCAACCCAAAGTCCGCATAGTTTACGAAGTTTGCCTGGATACCCGCCGGTTACCACAAGATCCCTCTCATCAACATAGCCGGAAAAAAATCCCGTTATGAATGTTCCTCCCCTCTTTGTAAACTCTTCCAGTTTCTCTGCAAGACCGTCTTTAACCATATACAGAACCGGGGCTATTACAACATCATACTTGTCGAGATTTTCATCACAGCTGATAATGTCTGCCCCAATATTAAGACGGGCTAATGCATCATAATACTTATACACCTCTTCGGTATAATCAAGATCAACGGAAGGACCGGCAGAAAATC
>JAKJFV010000112.1 GCA_022704725.1 Spirochaetota bacterium | reverse complement strand
AAACTGCTTTTTGAATAAGCTGAATATGAATGCTTATGCTTCCTAAGGGATTTTTAATTTCATGCGCAACACTTGCAGCAAGATTTGTTAAACTGGCAAGGTTTTCCATACGTCTAAGAAGAGTATCCTGGTTTTTCTTATCTGTAACATCATCGATTTTTACAATATTTCCAATGAGTTTTCTCTCACGAACAAGAGGAAGCGTACTAATAACAATAAACCGCTTAGCACCGCCTGATGTTTCAATAGTAAACTCTTCAGATGAATTATTTTTTTCTCTTTCTGCATTGTTCTTAATAAAAGACGAAATATCAGCATCATCAATTATCTGCCAGACATTTTGTTCGAGCCGGTTTTCATTATAGCGCCAGTCGGCAAGCCGTATTTTTAAAGGTATATAACGTTCTGCGGCCTTGTTTGCCTGCAGAAGACACCAGTTTACATCGCAAATAAGAAGTCCTGTACTAAGAGATTCAATAACGGCATCAAGTGTTTCATTTTCGCTATTGATAATATCAATGAGCTGTTCTACCTGCTCGGGAGAAAGTTTTGATATTTTTTGCGAAACACGCCTGACAAAGCCTCTCATAGTCAGCTTCCGAAAATTGATGTACAGCTGAGCATGTCAGATGCAAGCTTTTCTAAGGCGGAAATTGAACTCTGGTTATAAATGGTAATGTTTTCGTAGCAATTTCTAATAAATCCGAGTCTTTTATGCGTCTGTTCAAGAATTACCGGCTTAAATGTCTCGTTGCTCTCACGTATTAAATTTCTTTGAATAGTAAAGATCTCATTAAAAAAAATTGACAACAATATACGTGGTTCAAAATTTTTAGTATTTTTTACAAGAAGCTCAATATCAGGCATATGTGAACGGCATATGTCTGCATAAAAATCCCCTGCTGTTTTTTTCACTTCATCCGGCTGAACAGGTAAAAAGCTGAATAAAAATTTCTCTATAGACAGGCCTTGTGCATGATACACCCGGTTAATTACATCGCTCTGCTGTTCTGAAGGCCGTTCAACAAAGGCGTATGTTCTTACCCGGGACAAAATTGTCGGCATAACAGCGCCTCTTCTGCTTGTCGTTAGAATAAAAATAACATCTGAAGGCGGTTCCTCTAAAATTTTGAGCAAGGCGTTTCTAACACTTTCCTGCATCCGTTCTGCATTTTCAATTATTAATACTTTTTTTCCCTCTGCACTTGTATGACGAGCCCAAAAAGAGGCATTGCGTATATGCGAAACAGGAATAGAATCATACATAAAAGAACTTTCGAGTTTGGTACATAAATTTAGTAGTTCATCACACTTTTTCTCAAGTACCGGTATTCCCTCGACAGGTCTTGAAGGGTCAATCTCTTCAAGTAATTCATCGATTGATGAAACAATTGATGATATCTTACCTGTTTTATCGTCGTCTTCCCATAATACGGGATTAAAACGGGAAATTAGTTTTCGAATACTGCGGATAAACAGATACCGGGAAGCATTGGTATGAGATGATTGATGTTGAACTGCCTCAATAAAAGTCTTCTTTGCGGCAGCTGTTTCAAGAGTGCAGTCTCTTGGACCGGTTATAAGAAGATCCCGGCTAACCAGAGATTTATGCTGCAGGCAGGAAGGACAGGTGCACATCCAATGTCCCTTATCAGTATTTTTGCATGAAAGCACCCGCGCTAATTCCAGGGCTGCAGTAAGTTTTCCTGAAGCAGGAGGACCTGAAAAAAGTAGCGAATTAGGAAGCCTGTCGCTTAATACATCTTCGCGTAAGAGATCCGTTGCATTCTGATACAATACATTATCAAACATGCATTATCCTTGTAATACAGGATTTACAAGATTAAGTATAATTGAACTAACGCTTGCCGGCTCTGAAGCCGGAATAATAATAGGTTCAAGTCCTATGAGGGGTTGAAGAACAGCAAAAAATAGGCTGTTTGCGAGTACGGATGATAGATCAAGAAACGGCTGAATAAGCAGGAGAACACAGAGTAAGGCGCAAATGACAATTCCCTCAACCAAGCCGAGAAGAAAACCTAATGAGCGGTCAAGACCGCCCATTACAGTTCCGCTGAAAAATAATTTTTTTGTAACAACTTGTATAACTTTCAAGGCTATATATACTGCAGAAAAAATTAAAATAAAAGCGACAATAGCAGGAACTACCGGAGCAGGTATAAAGGAAGCAACAAAGGGTGTTAGATTATCAAAAAATAAAACAGCAAAAATAACAGCCAGGCCGAATGCAGCTTTGCCGAAGAATTCTGCAACAAAACCCTTTACGGCAACAAGTATTGAAAATAGAGCAATAATAACTAAAAAAAATATATCAATAAAGGCTACTGACATAAACGTTCCTCCAATTCATGAAATAATATATGTGCAATAAGTTCAGCAGAATTCTGCCCAAGAGTCATATTCTTCGCATTGACAGCATACTTTTTTCTTGTTTCGCTGTCCAGCATATTCGTTAAAACATGTTGTAATGTATGAGGATTTACATCCTTATCAAGTAATATTTCTGCAGCTCCCTGCTCTTTAAAAAGCCTTGCGTTTTCAACCTGATCGCCTCTTGTTCCGGAGCCCGATAAGGGTACTAATACCATTGGTTTACCCTGTACAGCCGCCTCCCATAAGGTGTTAGCACCGGATCTTGCCAATACTACATCGCAAGCAGCCAGCACATGGCTCATCTCATTATAGATAAATTCAAATGAACGATAGTTTTCATGTACAAGAGGAAGCTCTTTTCCTATATTCTTACCAGTCTGATGAACTACAAAAAAATGATCACAAAGCCAGTTAAAACTTTCACGAATTAAGTTATTAATCTGAAGAGCTCCGGAACTGCCGCCCAGAACAAAGAGTACCGGCATGTTTTTATGTACAGAACTTCCGTATAAAAACTGTCTGCCAAGTTCCGGATCAGAATTATAAAATATTTTTCTAACAGGATTCCCTGTTACAATGAGTTTTTGCTGAATATCTTTAGAAAAACAGGATTTCGTCTGTTCATACGATATGAAGATTTTTTTTGCACATCTGCTGTTCAACCTTGTTGCAAGGCCTGGAGAAAAATCACACTCATGGGAATACACAGGTATGTGCAGCAATTTTGCAGCATAACATGGCGGAACACTGACAAAACCGCCCTTCGAAAAAAGAAATAAAGGCTTATAGCGGATTAAGACTGAAAGAGCAGCTGCAAAACCAGATATAATTTTTATAACATCAATAAAATTCTTTATTGAAAAATACCTTCGCAATTTTCCGCAGGGGATTCCTTTAAAAAGTCCGACACTGCCGCTTTTTTCGACAATGGTTTTATCCATTCCCTCAGAATTGCCGATCCATAAGAAATTTACATTTTCAATGCCTTCTTTTTTGAGAATGCATTTAAGCTCATCACAAACCGCAAGTCCTGGATAAATATGACCGCCTGTACCGCCTCCGGTAAATGCAATATAGTTCATCTTATGCACTCTTCATAAATATGTACTAAATTTTCTTTTTTAAACAACCGGGCATAATCTAAGGCAGACATACCCATCTTGTCTTTTATTAAAGGATTTGCACCCTTCATCGCAAGAAGTTCGCATATTCTTGAATTATTTGTGCCCGTTGCTAAAACTAATAATGATTGGCCGTCTTGTGCAACAATATTAACATCGGCACCTAAATCTACTAATATCTTTGTAATATCGTAATTTGACTTCCAAACTGCATCCATTAAGGCAGAATAACCGCGATCCTGCGATATAGCATTAATATCGGCGCCTTTGTCGACGAGCCATTGAATCATCTCTTTTCTGCCGGATCTTGAAGCTACACATAACATGGGGGTGCCGGCAGAGTCTCTTTCATTTACATCCATTCCGGCCTCATAAAATAGTTCACACTGCTCAACGTTATTTTTAGCAATATGAAAAGAAAAGCAGTCCGGGGTAAAAGGAATACCGTCGTTAAAAAGTTTTCTATGAGCACTTTTTTTTGCTTTCTCTGCAATATAAAGGGGAAAGTTTTCCTCCAATTTAAGTACTAATTCATCAACACTGGTATACGAAATTGTATTTGTCATTGAAGTATGCTGAATAAACTGGTCGCTTGCGCCGGATAAAAAAAGCGGGATTTGCTTACCGAAGGTATATC
This sequence comes from Spirochaetota bacterium, assembly GCA_022704725.1. Taxonomy (GTDB): domain Bacteria; phylum Spirochaetota; class Spirochaetia; order Treponematales; family Treponemataceae; genus JAAZLA01. The sequence goes on along the minus strand of JAKJFV010000112.1, from coordinate 1,790 downwards.
CTAAAACATACATGATGAGAGGAGAAAACAATACAGAATCGGGAGCAAGAATTATTATATATGTAGATTTAAATAAGGCTTCAAAAAAGCTCATTGTTTTGTTTTTTGAAATTTTATTAAAATCACATTGAATTATATTAGGATCAAGACGAAAAATAGAATGCGCTGCATTATTCCTTTTCAATAAAGATGTTATTGCACTTATTTCACTTTCTCTGTCTTCTGTTGTAAAAATCATCCAATTCATAATTAAAAAGTATACGCTATAAAACAAGGGGATACAAGTATTTTGATATATTCTTTGTTGCTTTTTAGATGCTTTTAAAGAAACTGTTTAGCGTATTCATTGATATTTCAGACTCTAGGATACTAATAAAAGGTTAGATAATAAAAAAAGCTGACACTTAATAAAAAGTATCAGCTTTTTGCCGCCGGACAGGATCGAACTGTCGACACATGGATTTTCAGTCCATTGCTCTACCGACTGAGCTACAGCGGCAAGATGTTGACTATCTTATAGGCACGTAAAAAAAAAGTCAATAGCTTTACACTAGTTTTTTTTTACGTGCTATGGTAACTCTTAAAAAAGAATTACAAAAAAAGACAGCAAAATAGATGCCCTACTTTGCTGTCCTTGTTTAGCGGCAATGGGACTTGAACCTATGACCGAACGGATATGAGCCGTTTGCTCTACCGACTGAGCTATGCCGCCGTAACAGAATGAAATATAACAAAGACAAAAAAAAATGTCAATACACTCATTTTAAATAATAGATTGACACTGGGTTCGTACTATACTAAAATATTACTTTCTTGAGGAGTTAATTTTATGACAGCAGAGAACTTCAATGCGCCTTTCAAAGGCAGATCTTTAATCAATTGGATTAATTATTCACCGGAAGAAATCAACCAAATACTTGACCTGTCATTTATCGTAAAAAAGCAGGCTGCTGCCGGTGAAATTCATCAGCGTTTTATTGGTAAAACGATTGCACTCATTTTTGAAAAAAGATCCACAAGAACAAGATGCTCTTTCGAAACAGCATTTGGTGAAGAAGGCGGACATCCTGTTTTTTTATCATCACAGGACATACAGCTTGGTGCAAAGGAATCTGTAGAAGATACAGCCAGAGTATTAGGAAGAATGTTTTCTGCAATTCAATTTAGAGGGTTTTCTCAAAATCATGTGGAAACTTTGGCAAAATATTCAGGCATACCCGTGTATAACGGACTCACTGACGATTATCACCCGACACAGGTTTTGGCAGATGTAATGACGCTAAAAGAGAATTTCAGGGAGCTTAAAGGATTACACCTTGCATACTGCGGAGACGGCAGGAACAATGTTGCCCGATCGCTTATGATTATTTGTTCAAAACTTGGAATACACTTTACAATAATTAGTCCACAAGAATTGTTTCCTGATGATAAAATTATTAGCATTTGTACACCCTTCGCAAAAGTATCCGGTTCCAATATAACAATTTCCGATAAAATTTCGCTTGTAAAAGGCGCTGATTCGATTTATACTGATGTATGGACTTCTATGGGAGAAGAATCTCTCAAAAAAACCCGGACTGCCTTGCTTAATCCGTATCAGGTGAATGATGAGTTAATGCAGATGTCTGAAAAAAACAGCTGTATTTTTTTACATTGTCTGCCCGCGGTAAAAGGCGAAGAAGTAACACACGAGGTTATAGAAGGAAAACAAAGCCGGGTCTGGGACCAGGCTGAAAATCGAAAACACACAATTAAAGCAATAATGCTTTCAACATTGTAGTGTTCATTTC
>JAKJFV010000111.1 GCA_022704725.1 Spirochaetota bacterium | reverse complement strand
GCTTGAAGAGGTACAGGATCAGGAACGGGTCATCCGCGACTCCATGGAAGAACAAAGCTCCGGAAGTACACAGGTTTTAACTGCTATCCGCCAGATAAACGATATTACGTCCCAGGTTCAAGACGGTTCTTCGCTTATGAGAACGGGTACCGGAGAAGTTCTACAGGAAATGTCGAACCTCAACAATCTTACAAGCGAACTAAAAGCCGGCATGGAAGAAATGGCAGGAGGAGCACAGGAAGTTAATAATGCTGTCAACGAGCTCAATACAATATCAGACGAAAACAGAAATAGCATTCAAAAACTAAGGGAAGAGCTTATGAAGTTTAAGCTGAGTTAAAATAAACTAAGCTGAGCCTTATAACCTTCCTGCTTAGAATTTTTTACTTCACACCCTTCTATACTGCCTATGAGAATAGGAGAAGAAGGGTCATGCTTTGCATAGTTTCTATTAACAAGAGTTTTATCATAATTGGCATAACAGTATAAGCAGCCGTGAAGACAGCTGTTGTACTCTCCTATGTCGCGTGTTGGAAGATCGCACAGACAGGTTTTGCGTTTAGCCCCTCCGCACATAGGAGGAACCTGTATACCGGTGTACGAGGCAAATACCGATCTTGTAATACAGCCTTTTTTTTCAAGCCCCTCAATAGGAAAATCCTCGGTAACTGCACAGGTACGAATTTTTATTCCATACCGCAAAGCAATGGGAACAAGAGATTCCAGCAGTTCCTTTTTTTCCTCGAGTGTTACTTCACGAAGGCTTGGAAAATTTCTTTTTGTTTTTTCATACAGCTGAACAAAACTTATAACACATGATGAAACAGAGTGTTCTAGTATTTTGCAAAGCTCAGTAAAGACTTTTATGTGATGTGCTATTGAATACTTAGTTGTAATGAGTATCGGATCATAGCGCCAGCATAAAGAAGCGGAGCCGATAATTGAGGCGAGTTTTACAACTGAATGCGCAGCATCGGTATAATGGGGAACATTTGGTTCAATATCGGTTTCGTAAGGAGTGATCGTAACAAAAAAGTAGGGATTAAGACCGGCAATCGAACTCAAACGGGAAATCATTGGCTCAGGATTTTTGGTCGTAAAAATAATACCGTCGACAAAAGAAGGATCGAGCCGGTAGCGTGTGATTGACAAGGGGTTATATGGATTACGGACGCAGACAAAACCTTCACGTACACGGTTAAAAAACCAATCAGAAAAAAAAGAAGGAATGTCGGTCCTCTGGCTTGCATTAAGGATCATGGCTGCCTATTGTACAAAAAACTCATCACGTTTTTCATCCCCGTCAAATCCCGTTGTCACGCTGGCTGTGTTTCCTTTAACCCAGAATTCCATCGAGAACTCATCGCTATATCTTGCACCGGAAGCTGATACAAGCTGCGGCAAAGTATACAGCTCTCCATCATACTGAACTTTCACGAAATTGAGTGAATTATCAGAAAGCGAATAAAACACAGCTTCCATTTTTTTACCTTCACTGTTTTGGTACACAGCTTCTGCAGTTTTTACAATTTCAGGATTATCGTTTTTAGTACAACTTATAAAGCACAGTAAAATTGAAATACCGGTAATTATTTTACAAGAAATATTTCTTTTCATGAGATTAGTATAGCAGGGTTTACGATTGATTTCTATTAATGAAAGTATTGTTTTTACCAATGAAGTCCCGTACCGCCCGAAGTTTGTTTTCCCATGGATGGCGACACTGAATAAAATCACAAGGATGTAACTTTCTAGTGTCGGGAATATGAACGAAGGTTATACCGCAGGCAGCTTTGTTCCAAGCATACTTTCCAATGGATGGGTCTGCACAAGAAAATTACAAGGATGTAATTTTCTTGTGTCGGGAATATGAACGAAGGTTATACCGCAGGTATGGCCTTCGTTCCAAGCATACTTTCCAATGGATGGGAAAGTATGCTTATCTCTCTAAGTTCATTTTCGCATAGACTAAACCCGCTTCGCAATTTTACATGGATGTAAAATTGCGAAGTATGGAAGATGAACGAAGGCTATGCTGCAAGCATACCTTCGTTCCAAGGTTAAATCGCCAAGGATGGCGCCGCTGAATAAAATCACAGGGATGTGATTTTATTCAGTCTAGAAAGAGAACGAAGCTAGGGCTTTGCCCGCTTCGTTCCAAGTTTGATTTTCCAAGGATGGAAAATCAAACTTATAACCACCGGAGTATTTCCTTAAATTTAAAATTCTTTCCTGTCATTAAAATACCTGTTTTAAATATTTTGGAAGCAAGATGTATGACAAGTATAATAGCTGCAATGAGAAGACCGATGCTTAAAAGTATTTTCCATAAAGGAGCCTGCCCTGTTGTTGCAATTGCAAGCATGCTCATAGGAGAGGTAAGAGGGAATAAGGAAAAAACAGTCGACATAAGAGAATTAGGATTTTGAATCATTCCGGTCATGAGAATAATGGGAGCAATTAAAAATAAAATAAAGGGGGTGGAAAGCTGAGCCATGTGCTGTTCATCTTCTGATGCAGAACCCATTGCCGCATAACAGGATGCAAAAAGAAGATAACCGAGAATGAAGAAGATTCCGAGGTACACAAAGTTAATAATCGAAAGCTGAACAGGAATTACAAAGTCAAATCCTATTACTGCAATTTGTAAACCAACAGCTGCAAACAAAATCCATATTCCGTACTGTAAAAGACCGGCTAGCCCTACCCCGAATATTTTTCCTATCATTAACTGAGACGGCTTTACAGATGACAATAGCACATCAACGATCTTCGATGTTTTTTCTGTTACAACAGAACGTCCAATCATTTGTCCGTATAAGAGAACACTCATGTAGATCATCATAGCAAAGCACATGGGAACTAAAAGTGCAACCAGGTAATCTGTCATACCGTCGCTTTCTTTTGCTTCGCCGCTCTCTGCCGATATTTTGAAAATAGGCAGCTTGTACGGGGTCATAAGAGATTTAACTTCCTGAACATCGAGACCGCGTTCTGTAAGTCTCTGTGCAATCTGAATTTCAGATACGACATTTTCGATAACACTGGTTACATAGATGTCGCCGGTGTTTTCGCTGTAGTAGGAGACTTTATCGCTTTCGATGCTCACATATCCTTCAAGATCGCCGTTCATAGCCTTCTGATGTATAGGCTCAAGATTTGTATCTACATGCATATTCCAGCCCATCTGAGCAAACACTGCTTGAAGAGCGTCAGCATTTGCTTTAACATATGCGTTATCAGGATTGGAAACATACATACCCATGTTAATGGCTTCTCCGCTCCGGTCGGTTGAGTCAACAGATGTAAGAGCCGGAAGAAACATCATAGCAGCTAACAGAAAGGGTCCTAATATGGTTGTTACCACAAAGGTTTTTGTTGCTGCAATTTTTTTAAACTCGTGTTTTAGAATGACTAATGTTTTTGATTTCATCTTAGACCCCCTCTTTTTTTTCTTCAAAATCATGGCCGGCAAGCTTAACAAAGATGCTGTGTAAAGAAGGCTCATCAACCTTAATACTTCGCAAGCTTAATTTCCCCTGCGATATAAGAGGAGTAAGAGAGGTAAATAATTCATCAACGCTTGAGCCGTTTTTTAGAACAACAGAGCAGGTATTTCCGCTATGCTGTACCGATTCTACAACCGGTAAATCTGAAATTGAAGAAGCATCACCGGAATAATCAATGGTAATAGTGTTTTTACCATACTGTGCTCTAATCTTCTGCATCGAGCCGTCAAGTATTTTTTTTCCGTGATTGAGCATAATTATCTGATCGCAGATTTTTTCCGCCTGTTCCATAACGTGAGTAGAAAATAAAAGTATTCTTCCCGACTGTTTTAATTCATTCATGATTGATAAAAGCTCGTCGGCACTCACAGGATCCAAACCGGAAAAAGGTTCATCTAAAAACAATATTTGAGGATCATGAATTATCGTTGAGACAAATTGTATTTTTTGAGCCATACCCTTGGAAAGACTGTCAATTTTTTTATCCTTCCATTCCATAAGATCAAACCGTTTTAACCAGTAGTCAATTTTCGGCAGAGCTTCCTGTTTAGTACAACCTTTCAATTCTGCAAGGTATACCAGTACATCAACGACTTTCTGCTTTTTATACAAGCCTCTTTCTTCGGGAAGATAGCCGATAATATTTGAATCATCAGCCGTAAACTTTTTTCCATCAAGTAAAATCTCGCCCTCATCGCATTCCAGAATATTCATAATCATGCGGATCGTGGTAGATTTACCTGCGCCGTTCGGTCCAATGAGACCTACAATTTGTCCTGCCGGAGCATCAAAATCGAGCTTGTCGACAGCACAAAAGTCGCCGTACTTTTTTGTAACGCCTTTAAGTGATAACACCTTTACCTCCAATACAAAGACAAAGAGAAAACTTGAGTTTTCGAATTGTCTTTGTATACGCACTTTCGCAATGTAATGAGAAAGTGCACTATAATAAGAAAGTTTGCAGCGCAAACTTTAGATGATAAAGAGCGGCGCTTTGTCAGACGCTCTTTATCATACCTCCAATACAAAGTCAACGAAAAAGTTTCAATACTTTCCACTTTCTAAAATCTGCCGCCGCCTAAGCGCGCAGTTATAGTATAACTGATACTTTGCGGGCTTCCAAGTTTTTCCTCTGTTCCAAAAGTAAATGATGGACCGGTACTTATAGATAAACCGTCAAAGCAGCTTATTCCAAGTGTTGCACTTGCCATACCGGTAAGGTCAACAAGATCCATCATTCCAAATCCTGAAAGACTTAGTTTCTTAGAAATAAATTCGCTTCTTGATATAGAAAGTGCAGCTGTGTGGGATTCATCATACGCATACTGAGCAGCTAAGTTTAATTTCGGCAGCTTCCAGTAATAGGATGCACCAATGGTAGCTTTAAAAACCGGCTTCATATCTTTCACAGCTGTATCGTTTTCTTCGAGGTCATCGGAAGAACGGGTCAGCCAGTCTGCTTCACTCCCCCACGCAAAAACGCCTTCTGCAAAAACACCGACCTTGCCTGCAATGGATCCGGTAAAGGTTGCAACAGCATGAGGCGGTCTATTGTATTTATACCATGCGCCTATTCCCATTTCATAAGAACCAAGAACAAATTCAGCCTTTGCAGCTGCAGCAGTATCAATTGCTTTAAACGTCTTTGTATCGGGCAATAGGTAAGTCCATATATTTGTCTGAGTTCCCGGAACAATAATCTGTGTTCTAAGCGAGACAGGTCCTTCTCTTTGTTCATCAGGATTTTCAGGATCTATCTTACTCAGGTTGATAATATCAGCAGGACTGAAAAAATAGCCGACGCCCCATTTTACGGTGTGTTTGCCGAATCGGAAAAAGACTCTGTCCTTGTATTCAAAATCGGTAAAGAGTTCACTAACCGTGAATGACGGAATTGACACTGACGGAAGCGCACCCATTGTAAAGGCTCCCAGGGGAAGTTCTGTTTCGAACGGATGGTTAATCTTAAATTTACCATATAAACGCAGAGCATCTTTGGGGCGCGCATCGAAAAATAAGTCCACTCCAATTGAAGGAATAAGATACGTATTCTTTAATGCAGTGCCGAAGTATTTTCCATCAACAGTTTCGGGATTATAGGGATCTAAAAACACGGTATTAAGCTGCATACTCGCACTCAAAGATCCGCCGAAACGAACAGAGCCGGCATCGAAAATTACAGAACTGCCGGATAATGATACAGACCCTTTCCCGGCTTCTGATGCCTCATTATCAACAATAACTTCTTCTGAAAATAGATCATCGTCAGAGAAGAGATTGTCATCAGAAAAAATGCTGTTTCCGGAGGATGATTCGTCCTGTACAAAAAGTTCATCATCTCCCGATGCTGTAAAAAGTTCGTCATCAGTCTGTGAAAATATTACAGTACAGAAACCAAAAACCAGCAGCATCAATATTGTTTTTTTAAAAGAG
>JAKJFV010000110.1:5623-5976 GCA_022704725.1 Spirochaetota bacterium | reverse complement strand
GCTGTCTGCTATACCTCTTTTTATTCAGTTTTTATTTCCGGAACTCCTCATTACAAACTTCAGCATCGGACTCAGTGAACTGATCGTTTTATTTACCATTCTTGATTTTGGGGAGTTCATTGATCATGAAACCAATATTTTTAATAAAAGCGGTCTTCTTAAGCAGATTTCCATATTTAGAAAAAAAGAGGATTGCTTTACTGCAGTTTTACTATGTATAGATAATGCAGACTTTCTAATACATGCGCTCGGTGTAGAAGACTACTCAAAAATTCAGCCTTTAATAGTAAAAAAGGTTCTTAGAAACCTGAATGACAGATGTTTTTGTGCACAATTTGAACAAAGTAAATATG
>JAKJFV010000110.1:0-5589 GCA_022704725.1 Spirochaetota bacterium | reverse complement strand
AAACCGCCGATCAGATTATTCAAACAATTATTGATTTTTTTTCAAGACCGGTTTCCTTTGAGAATAAGGAACTGCACATTTCGGTACGTCTCTGCAGAATTGAATACCCCTCAGATGCAGCTGATGTTTCTTCCATTTACCGGGCAATGTATCTTTTGAGCAGAAAAGACATTCAATACCCGCTTAATACAGTTTTATACGCAAAGGATGTCCTTAAAGATCAGGAAAACAGACGCATTCTCGTGCTGAGCAAATTACGAAAAGCCCTTCTCGAAAACAGTTTTATGGTATATTTTCAGCCGATTATTGAAGCAGCTACCAATAAGGTAGTATCGGCAGAGGCTCTTATCCGCTATAAAGATAAAGAGTTAGGGTGGATATCTCCTGCTGAATTTATACCTATTGCTGAACAGGCTGGTATTATAAACAGCATCGGGGATCTTGTAATGGATAAATCCTGCCGGGTATTATCAGCAGTAAGAGCAAACGGATATTTTCTTGACTACATGGAAATTAATCTTTCACCCCTGCAATGCTTCCAGAATAATCTTGCACAAAATATGCTCCGCACGGTAAATATATACGGACTATCACCGAAAGATATTTGTTTTGAGATTACAGAGACTGCCGCCGCTTCATCAAAAGAACTTATTCAATCGACAATTCAGCAGCTTATACTGACAGGCTTTTCTATTGCAATAGATGATTACGGTACAGGCTATTCGAATATGCTCAATCTTCTTGCAATAGATTTTAATTATATTAAAATTGACCGGTCGCTGCTGCTCTCTGCAGAAAATTCCGAGCGGGGATTACATGCGCTAACAGCCTTAACAGCCCTTTTTAACCCGCTTAATACAAAGATTGTTGCAGAAGGAGTTGAAACAGAAAACCAGCTTTCAATTATTAGAAATACGAATATTCAGTATATTCAGGGTTATTATTTTTCAAGACCTCTTTCACCGGATGATTTTTTGTACTATTTGTCAATAAACAGCAGCAGGGGGGATTAAGATGGCATACGTTCTGGATTTTGATGTAATGGCATTTATAGTTTCTTCAATCACACTGCTCATGTATTCGGTTCAAAAACAAATTTCAACACGCCAGAATATTTTGTTTATGTTTATATTAATCTGCTCTGTCATATCCAGTCTCGCCGGGGTAGTAAGCTCTCTGGCAATAAATAATTTACCGGATTCAAATTTCCTGTTTACATATATAACAACGATGCTCTTTTACATTAATCACAACAGTATTCCAATCTGCATTTTTTCCTATGTATTAGCACTCACAGGAAGGTACCCGAAAAGGTTTCTTATACGGTCTTTGTTGTGCATCCCGTACTTTTTTTCTTTTTTACTCATACTTACAAATCCTTTTACCAGATTTGTTTTTTTTATTTCCGAAGAAGGAGCATACTGTAAAAGCTGGGGTCTCAATATTCTATACGCAAGCGCGGTGCTTTATTTATCGGCTATTATTTTTCTGTTAGTTTTTAAAAAGGTACGAATAGCAGAGTCAATTAAGTATTCGGTATATATCTGCATTCTTATTCCAGCAATAGCAATCATCATTCAAAAGAATATACCGTCTATTGTTCTCGAATCTTTTGCAGGCTCAATTTGTTTTCTCTTTATTTTCATGGCCATTCAAAACAAAAAATTCAGCATTGACCCGCAGACAAAATTTTATACACCGGAAGTTTTCAGCTTTCTCATAAATGAAAGGATCGAAAAGGAAAACAGGTTTTATGTCATAGTTGTACGGTCTCCCGACATTGCTGTTCTGCAGGAGCTTTTTGACTATACCCGCTACTCCGCTCTTCTGTCGCTGTTTTCTTCTAAAGTACAAAGCATCTGCAAAAATACTTTTGAAATTTTCAGCCTTGAAGAAGGATTATTTGCCATTATACCAAAAAAAAATGTGCCTAAATCCAGCATAGGCAATACTGCCTTGGAAATGGTACATCAGCTGGAAAAAATTTGGACTATTGAAACGGTTCAAATTGAAATAACTATACAGGTTACTATTCTGCAATATCCTCTTGATTTTTTGTCTTTTCGGGAAATAACAGAGCGCATAGATCTTCTTTCACGCTTTACAAGAAAAATTGGCAACAGGCATATATTTTACGGCAAAGATATTCAGTCTAACGACATCCGGTATAAAACAGAAATTGTTGCCCAGCTGCAGGATATTTTCCGGCAGGGTACGCTCCAGTTGCGGTATCAGCCTATTTATGACAGTGATTTAAAACAGTATTTTGCCTTAGAGGTTTCCCTTTTTATAGCAAATCGGGAAAACAGGCAGATTAGACAGCATGATATATATAAAACTGCTCTTGAAACAGGGCAGTCAAAAAGACTAAGTACGATGATGTTCAAACAGGCGCTGTGGTGGTTTGTTAAAGAAAAGCTGTTTTCTTTAGGTATTAAGAAAATTCAGTTAAAACTCCAGGAATCTCAATGTATTGACTCCTCGTGGGCTGAAGAAATTTTAACAATGTGCAGGGACTGCAGCTTCGAACCTGAAAATTTATGCCTGCTTGTTTCTGAATCTATATTGAGTTTTAACGAATCGGCTTTTTATAAAAACATTGAAATTCTAAAACAAGCGGGAATTAATTTTGCAATAGACGGATTCGGAACAGACTATTCAAACATGGAGATGATTATTAAGTCGCCTATTGACGGCATCAAACTTGATAAGGAACTTGTACATGAAAGTTTCTCATCAATCAAGGGGAAACAGCTTCTTAAAGGTACGCTATCTATGTTTAACAAGTTATCATATAAGATATTTGCAGAAGGTATTGAAACGAAGGAGCAGAATGACTATGTAATAGAATCCGGCTGCAGCTGTCTGCAGGGATTCTATATTTGCAGGCCGTCTCCCGCAGATGATGTGCTGTCTCATTTAAAAATGATTATGCTCTCATCCTCATAAATTCTGCTTGTCCAAATACTTTTTAATCAGTACTATAACATAGATATAATTGGAGACATCCCATGAAAGACCTGCATATAAACACACCTGTTATAGATTTTCATGCACATATTTATCCTGAAAAAATTGCAGTTAAGGCAAGTGAAAGCGTCGGTAAATTTTATGACGCTCCGGTCAGAAATCACGGACTGGCAGCCGAGCTTCTTGAAAGAGGAAGTGCAATCGGTGTCGAGAAGTTCTGTGTGTATTCTGTTGCGACAAAACCCGAACAGGTTTCTTCAATAAATGATTTTATTGCCGATGAGGTGCATAGAGAACCAAAGTTTATAGGGTTTGCATCGGTTCATCCTGATCAGACTGATATTCTTTCTGAAATTGAACGTGCTAAAAAACTGGGAATGAAAGGTATTAAACTTCATCCTGATTTTCAAAAATTTCCGGCCGACATATCCAGTTTAGATGAAGCATATGAGCTTATGACTAACCTCGGCCTCATTCTCATAATTCATGCCGGTGATGAGCGTTATAGTTTTTCAAACCCGGAAAAAATCTGGAACATAGTAAAAAAGCACCCGCAACTTAAGATTGTTGCGCCTCATTTCGGCGGCTACACCGAGTGGGATGATGTATTGAAATTTTTGGCAGGGAAAGATCTATGGTTCGACACATCGAGTTCATTATGGAAATTGCCGGCTGAAAAAGCAAAAAAAATTATTGATGTGCACGGGTATGAACGGTTTCTTTTTGGAACAGATTTTCCCATGTGGAATCATGATGAAGAACTCAGTTCTTTTCTTCGGCTTGGTTTAAAAGACAAGCAGAATACGGCAGTCTTATATACTAATGCTAAAGAACTTTTAGGTTTGTAAAAAAGGTTTTTTTTTGTACGATAACTACATGAGGCTTTCGACAATCGGCTTTGCCATCTGTACGACAATATAGTTTAATGTAAGTGTTATAGCTTCTGTATTTTCACCGAGTTTTCCTTCGAGCCAATCCTGATACACCGCTACTATGCCGCTGCAGAAAAAATTAACCGAGACTTTAAATGCACTCTCATTTCTTACCTTTTGAGGAACAGAAACATCATTGGTTATATAATTCATTAGTAAGACCTTGAGCTTTGTCATAAAGGGTTCGCAGCCTCTCGCAGCTGTAAGGCGGCGGAAAAAATCCATATCTGTTTCAAAACATTGAGAAAACTTTTTTAAAAGCGGAAGAGGATCTTTTAAGAAGATCGTAAAATGAAATTCTTTTAGTATTTGCAGAAAGTTTTCCAGAAAATCATTGGTTATTTCTTCAAGAACATCCTGAGGGTCGCGATAGTGAGCATAAAAGGTGCCTCTATTTATATCTGCTTCCTGAACCACAGCAGTTATACTTATCTTATTTGCATCGGTATTCTTTAAAAGACCGATATATGCTTCTTTAATAAGGCGGCGGGATCGTATTGCACTTTTGTATTCAGCTTTTTTTTTAAACAAATCATTCCCTTCATGTTTGTCTTGTTTGTTAAAAATCAACAGGATTCCCCCTTTTATATATTTTTGTACAAAAAATATGTTATTTGGATATTGCAACTGATGCTGATTATGAGTATATTACAGTTATGAATAAAAATCAACACTGTGTTTGATTTTGTAAAATATACTACTTTTATACAAGGAGTATATTTTTTAAGGAGTTATTGATGCCGCCAAAAAAGAATTCTATACTTATCCGTTATGCAGCCTTTGCTGTAACAGCTGCCGGATTAATCGTTTTAATAATGCTCCTGACACGGAAGGACAAGGCCTCATATGAAGCCCCGCCGCCGGCTGTCGTAATTGCACAGCCTGAGACAAAAACAATAACCCAATCCCTTACGTTATCTGGCTACATTGAAGCAAAAGCTATGATTCCTGTTGTTCCGATGGTAAACGGAAGAATCATTGAGTATCCTGTGAAGGCTGGAGATTTTGTTGAGCAGGGAAGTCTCATAGCAGTTCTGGATGATGCTGCCTACATGCAGACAATGCTGCAGGCAAAGGCGGCGTACTTTGGGCATCAAAGCACCTTTGAGCGTATTGAAAGTTTATATAAGGCTAATGCAACAACCCAGCAGAACTACGACTCCGTAAAGGCTCAGCGCGATGCGGCAAAGGCTCAATTTGATTTGGCAAATCTTCAGCTGAGCTACACTAGGGTTACCAGTCCTATAACAGGGACTGTTATTACTGCATCTATGAGTGAAGGAGCAATAGCAGGAACACAGGGAGCCCTGGCTATTGTCGCAGATCTTTCTAACCTTGTAGTACGCCTCAATGTACCGGAAAAATACTATGCGATGTTTAACGAGCTCAGGGGTTCCATCTATGCTGATGTTATACGGCCTGCAACTCAGGGATATTCAGAACAGGCCGTTTCAAGAGCCTATATTGATACAATTGATCCGTATATTCAAAGCGAATCAAAGGTTTTTAAAGCAGTATTTACCCTAAGTGAAAACTTGCATGACTTTGTTCCTGGGATGTATGTTAAGGTTTCTGTGCATTATAAGACATGGGAAAATGTTCAAGTTTTACCCCACTCTGTAAGAAAGATTGACGGTTCCTGCTTTACCTATGATGAAGAGACTCAAACTGCTGTTTATAATTCTTT
>JAKJFV010000010.1:10382-16289 GCA_022704725.1 Spirochaetota bacterium | reverse complement strand
GGATAATAGAGAATTCAAAAAGAAGCGGATCCTACCCGGCCTACATTTCCAAGCATAATCCGGAAACAGAAGACGATGTGAGAAGAATTTATCATACTTTTTACAAAGAACGTGTTTCTCTCTATAAAAAACTAGCTGATATTTCCATCGAGGCAGATACCGGCTCAGATTACCATGCTTCGGTACAGGAAAACTGCCGTAAAATACTTTCTTACTTGCCGAATCACTCTATTTAGGATATTCTTAAAATATGGCTTATGAAGTTACAGCAACACGCCGCAGACCACGGCGTTTCGAAGATTTATCCGGACAGGAATTTGTTACCGCAACTCTAAAAAACTCAATTTCGGGCGGGAAAATAGCGCATGCGTACCTTTTCTCAGGTCCCAGAGGCTGCGGAAAAACCTCATCGGCAAGAATCCTTGCCAAGGCGCTTAACTGCGAAACAGGACCCGCACCTACTCCCTGCGATGTCTGTAATCACTGTGTCGAGATTACCAAAGGTTCAAGTCTGGATGTTATAGAAATTGACGGTGCCTCAAACACGAGTGTAAATGATATCCGCCAAATTAAAGATGAAGTGCTTTTTCCGCCGAATTCCTGCCGCTATAAAATATACATAATTGATGAGGTTCACATGCTTTCGACGAGTGCTTTTAATGCGCTCTTAAAAACGATTGAAGAACCTCCTCCTTATGTCATCTTCATTTTTGCAACAACTGAACTGCATAAGGTCCCTGCAACAATTAAAAGCCGCTGTCAGCAGTTTCATTTTAGACTGGGATCTGTGGAGCAAATAAAAGACCTGCTTAAAAAAGCAGCAGAGGAAACAGGCATTCATGCCGAAGATGAAGCCCTTTATTGGATAGCAAAAGAATCTACCGGCAGTTTTCGCGATGCCTATACCCTGTTTGACCAGGTTGTTTCATTCTCCGACGGACATGTATCCTACGATAAAATTCGTGATAAGCTCGGGCTCGTCGGAATTGACCGTATAAATGCTGTGTGTACAGAATGCGTACAGGGAAAAACCGATACAGCTGTTGAAAAAATTGATGAAATACTTCAAGCAGGTGTCTCGATTGAGCAGTGCATTTCTAACTTTGCCGATTATTTTAGATCTCTTCTTCTCATAAAAAGCGGCATTACAAAAGAAGCTCTTTTAGGTCAAACGGTAGAGCGCTATTCCCAAACAGTACTCAATGCCTGGAACCCCATTCAAATAGAACGTGCTTTATCTCTTTTTTTACAGCTGTTCCGCGATGTACGGTACTCGCTTAATCAGCGCTATGAGCTGGAAGTTGCAGTTTCCCGGCTTTGCTGGCTTTCCTCCTATGTGTCGCCCAGTGAAGTTAAGCAGTCTATAGATGCAGTTCGCACTATTTTATGCCCCGGCGTCCAAAATTCTACTTCACAAATACCCGCACCGCAATCATCTCCTGCAGCGCTGCAGTCAGCCCCGGCCGTACCTGTAGAAAAAGCAAGTCAAGTGCAGCCGCAGGTTTTTCAGTCTCAGCAACCTTCAAATATTCAGGATCACCAGAAAAATCCGAACATTCCAACGTTTTCGGCACTAAGCAGTCCCGGCCCTTTTGATCAAAGCGGTTACCAGCCAGCACAAATTGTTCCTCCGGTAACCGCTCCAAAACAGGAGGAACCAAAAGAGGCTGTTCAACCTGTACAAACACAGAATGAACAACAGACTTATATAAAACAAGTAGAAACTATTCAAGAACTAAGAGAAGCTGTAATCAGAGAATTAACATTATCAAATACCTTCCTGGCTACATCCCTTATGCAGACCTGTTTATGGAAGGAAGAAAAAAATGTAATTTCTGCAACAATAGAAAATCCTTTTATAAAGGGTAAACTGGAGCAGGCCGCGCCGGAGTTGAATCCGCTGCTTTCAAAACTGTGGGGAAAAGACGTTCAATTTTCAATTTCGCTGACAAAATTGACAGATGCCTGCCCAAAAGAGGAGCTTCCGGCAGTAATTGAAAATATTTGTTCTGTTTTTAAAGGAACAGTAACGGGCCTTGAAAAAAAATCTGTATATACTAACGAACAAGAAATAGGAGAAGATAATGAATCCTTTTGACATACTAAAAAATGCTCAATCAATAAAAGAGCAGTTTGGAAAAATGCAGGAAGAACTTAAAGATATTGAAGTAACCGGTTCTTCCGGAGGCGGTCTTGTTAAAGTAACGATGAACGGGCAGCTTGAAGTTTTAAAAATTGAACTCGACCCGATCACTGTCGATCCCCGGGACATTCAAATGCTCCAGGACCTTATTGTGGCGGCATTTAGGCAGGCCTCATCAAATGTACAGGATACTGTAAAAGAAAAAATGGGGCCGCTCATGGGAGGAATGAATATACCGGGACTTGGATTCTAATGAATGCCCTCGAAGAACTGACCCAATCGTTTTCCCGCCTTCCCGGTATTGGGAAAAAGAGTGCAGCGCGCATTACCCATCATCTTTTAAAAACCGATCAAGTTTTTTTAGAAACTTTCGCACACCAGCTTAGTACTCTTCATGAAAGAATTAAACAATGTTCTATTTGCGGTTCATATACCGAGTCTGATCCATGCTGCATCTGCACAGACCCGCTCCGGGACCGTTCACTTGTGTGTGTTGTCGAGCAGCCCCGTGATGTTCAAACCATTGAAGAATCCAGAGAATTCCGGGGACTCTTTCATGTGTTGGGGGCATTAATTGCACCGCTGGACGGTATAGGTCCTGATCAGCTGACTATAGGAAAATTAGTAGACAGAATAAGAGAAGGCTCTATAAAAGAAGTTATTATTGCAACAAATCCAACCGTAGAAGGAGACACTACGGCACTGTATCTTCAGCAGGTATTAAAACAGCTGACGGTAAAAGTCAGCCGGCTTGCATCCGGTCTCCCTGTCGGCGGCGACCTCGAATATGCCGACAAATTAACCCTTGCACGAAGTTTTCGCGGCAGAATTTCATACTAAAAAAAAAGCCCTGTTTGAAGATCTTCAAACAGGGCTTTTTTATTGTAATTATAGAATTACTGGAGCAGACTAAGGACAGACTGGGTTGACTGATTTGCCTGTGCAAGCATCGCAGTTCCTGCCTGGCTGAGTACCTGGTTTTTGGTAAGTTCAACCATTTCAGATGCCATGTCTGTGTCGCGGATTTTTGACTCTGCAGCCTGGAGATTTTCGGCTCCAATATCAAGACCTCTTACTGTATGGTCAAGACGATTCTGGTATGCACCAAGGTCTGCACGCTGCTTATTTATCTTTTTAAGCGCTTCATCAAGCGTTCCAATAGCACGGTTAGCTTCATCAGGAGCGCCGAGATTAAGAATTGACTCATCTCCAACGCTCTTAAGATTAAGAGCTTTTGATGTCATGGTTCCAATGAAAACCTGTGTTCTTTGATCCATATTTGCACCAACATGCAGCCACATCGAAGCAGTTACCACATTTTCACCGGTTTCTTTAGCAAAACGGCCGGTAAGCATGTTTAATCCGTTGAACTGTGCCTGGCTGGCAATGCGGTCAACTTCTGCAACAAGCTGTGAAACTTCTACCTGAATCTGCATTCTGTCTTCGTCAGTATAAATACCGTTGGAAGATTGAACTGCAAGCTCGCGAATTCTCTGAACGATCTCTGTTGTACTCTGAAGGTAACCTTCGGTAGCCTGAATAAATGAAATTCCGTTCTGTGCATTTGTTGAAGCTTGATTTAAACCGCGAATTTGACTGCGCATTTTTTCAGAAACAGCCAAACCGGATGCATCATCCCCTGCACGGTTAATTTTCATACCGGATGAAAGTTTTTCCATGCTTTTTGAACTAGAGTCGTTTGTTACTCCGAGAGTCCGGTTAGAATACATCGCGCTCATGTTGTGATTAATAACCATAGTATATCTCCTTGACAATGTCATTTGCAGGCTGTCTCTCAATAAGCCCAACAAAGTACTTTGATTTTTCAATAACAGGTTTTCCCTGTTACTTATTTATCGGAGACTGAAATTTTTTCTTAACAGATTATTTATTTTTTTTGTGACATTCTGTGCAGCCTACAATATGCACATGATTTTTTGAATCTTTTCTATTAAAGAGATGTGCTATTAAATACCCTTCCTGAGGAATGTTCTTTTTGCATACCGGACATTTTCTTCGAATACCCATCTCCATATGAGGGAAACAATGAGGGCAACCGATTATTGTACACCGTTGGGTTGTACGGCTTTCAGTATTAAAAACTTTAGAAAATATTTTTTCTTTTCCTACAAGATCCGAACTGCAGATAGGACATTTTGAAATTGCCTTTTCCGGACGGACAAATTTCAACTTTTCTTCCCGCTTTTTCTTTGAGCGGTTAGAGACAAGCTGGAAGGCAAAAAATAAAATTACCAAGGCTGTTAGTACGAGAATAAAAATAAGAATAAAGTCACTATCCATAATGATTACTATTATACACTCCTAATCAATTTTTTACCACTTGCAGTAATAAAAAAAAGGATATATACTTTAAAAGTGTCAAATTTATACATTGTTGCTACTCCCATAGGTAATTTGGGCGACATTACAGTACGGGCTCTTGAAACATTTAAGGCTGTAGATTTAATAGCATGTGAAGATACCCGTCATACACTGCAGCTTTTGACACATTTCGGCATCCGTAAGCCTCTTATCTCGTGCAGAGCACAAAACGAAGAGTTTGCGGCAAAAAAAGTAGCAGGCCTTTTAGACGAAGGAAAATCCGTTGCCTTTGCAAGCGATGCAGGAACCCCGGGAATAAGCGATCCCGGAGCAGTCCTCGTGGACACAGCTCGAAAAGCCGGCCATACCATTGTTCCAATACCGGGAGCTTCAGCCTTTGCATCCCTCATTAGTGTTGCAGGATCGGGCGGGAAAACCATAATCTTTGAAGGTTTTTTGTCCCCGAAACCAGGAAGAAGAAGAACAAGGCTCAAAGAATTGCTTGGAACAGGGGATGCTTTCGTTTTATACGAATCTCCGTTCAGAATTGTTAAACTTTTGGCAGATATTGCCGATATTGAAAGTGAGCGGCGTGTGGTAATTGGACGGGAAATGACCAAACTGCATGAAGAGTTTGTGGAGGGGTCTGCCGTACAGGTATATGAAAACTTTGCCCAAAGAACTAAAATTCTCGGCGAGTTTGCAATATTTGTATCAGGAAATAAAAACGCTCAACTTTTAGACGAAAATACCGAAACTATAGGTAAGGCAGGTCGAGTATGATGATTGAACGGCTTGGAGGTCTTGACCCTCTAAAAAACGTACAAAGTTCTCAAAAAATGGTTAACAAAGCTCCGGTAAAAATGGGAGAAGACACAGTAAGCGTATCTGCAGAAGCTAAAGAAATGGCTGAAGCATATTACCTTACAGAAGTTGCATCTTCAACACCGGATGTACGTTCTGATCTGGTTTCCCAGATAAAAGAGAAAATTAAAGATCCTTCCTATATAAACAATGCAGTTATTGCATCAACTGCAGATAAGTTTATGGAAAGCATGGGATTATAGTAACAGAGATAAGTTACTGACAGGCGGAACTGTGTTTCCGCCTTTTTTTTACGATTTTAAATAATCGAAGGAAGTCAATTTTGGCCGATTTTATTTTTAAAGTTTCACCCAACATAATGCTGGGCTCCTATTCAACAGCAAGATTAGGACAATTGGTTAAGGAATGGGGGACCCGCTATATGCTTATCCTTGATCCGGTCCTAAAGGATTTCGACATTGGATCAAAAATTCAAAGTTCTTTGTCAGAAAGAAAAATCGATTTTTTTGTTTTTGACGACATTCCTTCTGCACCGGATACTAAATGCGTACAACAGGCTCTTACCCTTGCCCGTGATGCCCATATTCACGGAATAATATCGGCGGGGGGAACAAAAA
>JAKJFV010000010.1:0-10372 GCA_022704725.1 Spirochaetota bacterium | reverse complement strand
CCGCCAATGTTGCCCACGCAGTTGCTGCTTTATATAATGAAATTCATGACATCTACGATTATGTTGATGGAGCTGTTCCGACAACAGCCCCGCTTCCTCTCATAACTGTGCCCACATCGATGCGTGATGCCTTCCTCTTTACCGAAGTAAGTCCGATCGCAGACGCACGCAGCAATCAGATAAAACTCTTAAAAATTCAAAGCGGTTTATGCAAGCTTGCGCTTTTTGACCCGAATCTTACCATTAACCATACACCAAACCAGAGGGCCTCAATTGCACTTCAAACTTTATGCATTGCAATAGAGGCGTATCTTTCGCAAAAGTCCAATTTCTTTTCAGATACTATCCTCGAAAAAGCGATAGAGCTGATAGCCTTTGGACTGGACGGATCCCCTACACTCAATTCTGCATCTCCTCCGGAAGTATTATTGGCTCAAGGCGGATGCATGACTTCTTTAGGGGTAGCATTAAGCGCCCTTGGTCCGGCATCCCTCATTGCAACCGCTATAGACGGGCGTTTTAAATTAGCATCCGCCTTAACAACATCTATCCTGCTTCCGTATATGATAGAAGAGGCTGGAAAATATAAAAGCGAAAAACTGGCAAAAATTGCTCAAATTATGCGCGTTTCATACACAACATCCGAGCCTTCAACTGCCATCACAGCCCTGGTTGAAAACATCCGCAACAAAATTGCTGTTTCAAATCTGCCAGCCCGTTTAAAAGATCTTTCTGTTCCTATAGAACAGCTTGCACTGGCTGCAGAAGATGCAGGGCAGCTTGAATTAATGAACGGGCTGCCGAGATCTATGACAGCAGATGATTTATTTGACCTGATAAAACAGGCATACTAGGTAAAATTTTTTATTATAAAACCGGCAGATTTTGCCGGTTTTTTTTGGTATTATGGAACATACATGATAACACCAGATAAACTTGCAGCCTTAAACGGCGGCCATAGAAGAAGAAAACTTGCTCTTTGCTTTGGTTCTCTTGAAAGAGATATAGCAGGAATTGCAGAAAAGGGACACGAATACTCGTACCCATCATTATCGAGAACGGAATACTCAAAAAAACTTATAAGTATAGTACTAACCGATCCCCAATTACCCGAAGAAGCAAAAACTGAACTGGAAACATTGCTTTATGCACAAGTTTTTGACGAACGCAGAGCCTGCAACTGTGCAAGAAACCACCTGCTCAAGATAATCGGATCCTTTCCTGCTGAATGGGATTTAGTAATTGCACCTCATAAAGAACAGAAACAAGAAGGCCAAATAGAAAAGCGGAATTTTTTTCCCGGATTATGCGTATATGCGGAAGATATACGCTCTCCATTCAACCTCGGATCAATCTTTAGAACCGCCGAAGCAATGGGGGCAGAAAAAGTATATATTTCTCCTTTTTGTACCGACCCTCTTCACCCGCGAGCATTGCGCTCTGCAATGGGCTGTATTGAAACAATGCCGTGGGAACGCTTAAGTCTTGACGATCTGCCCGGGAATCTTCCTGTTTTTGTCCTTGAAACAGGTGGAACTCCTATTGAACTCTTTGATTTTCCTAAAACAGGAATTGTTATAGTTGGTTCTGAAGAATTAGGCGTAAGTCCGCAGGCTTTGGAAAAAGCTTCATACGGAAGAGTTACAATTCCTATGACAGGAATAAAAGCCTCATTGAATGTGGGTGTAGCTTACGGAATTCTCATGCAAGCCTGGACTGCTTATTTACAAAGCAGCTGATTTATTCATCCTGCTCTTTTTCAAAAGCTGTTTTTAACCGGTCAGATACTGTATCCAGTTTTTCTTTTGTTGTTAAATTAAATTTTTGAAGCAGCTCATTATCAAACTGATAAAATTCAATATCTTCGTTTTCATAATGAGCAAGCATATTTGCCAGATACACAATACAAGCTGTGTTCACAACAGATTCAGGCGCAATGAAGGGACTGTGATGATAGCGGATTGACTCGTAAATAGTTTCGGGGAAATTCCACTTTTCACCAATTCTTGCCCCGATTTCTGCATGATTAACACCGGCAACAAGACGTTCAACAGTATCTGCGGGAATATCCTTCTTTTTGCAGATGTCGGAAAACTTTTTTAAAACATCAGGATGTGCATTGTCAAAAACAACCTTTCCCATGTCATGAAGAAGACCGCATACGTAAGAATTGTCGATCACTTCCGGTTTTGACGCAAAAAAGTTTCTGGCAAGATTATAGGAATAAAAAGCAACTCTATATGAATGGAGCCATAAATCCTTTTTCTGACTAGTCTCCTCTCCTAATGTTTTTAATGAACCGAGAGAGAACAGAAGGTTTTTTATTCCGCGAATACCTACAAGCTGAACCGCTTTTACAATACTATTACAGGGCGACGATAAAGAAAATGCGGCGGAATTTACAAGTTTTAAAAGATCTGCAGTTAAAGTAATATCGTTGCTTATTTGCTGAGCAATATCAGAAAGCTTTGCGTCGGGATCGTTTAATAGACGGTTAATAGAAGCAATATTCTCCGGAAAAAGAGGAAGTGCTTCAATTGATTCGACAATTTCATTAGATGCAGATTCTATGTGTTTCTCTGTTTCTGTGCTTAAGGGCAGTATTATACGGGTTATTGTTTCACCGTTTTCGCTTATAAACTGAAAGTTTTCATCTGAAAGACCGATTTTCTGCAGCATGAGAACCATGATGATTAAGCCGAGGCCGGCGCCTTCGGTTTCATCCAGAATTTGAACAAAGGCTTCTTCCACAGAAGTATACTGCTGAGCCCGTGCGAGCTTATCATGAATGCGCTTATATTCAAAAAGGGTTAACGGTGAATTATTGCGTATTTCTATTTTGATTTTTCCATTTCTTGTATGCAGAAGAATTTTTATGTACAGACCGGCATTTTTCTGCAGCTGAAGGTAATGAACTATGTTTCCAAGGGTTTCGGCTTTGAATGTCTGCATACCGACTTCATAATCGAATTCACTGTTAATATCCAGCTTTTTTTCTTTGAAATATACCCGCTTTGTGTTCGCTTTCTTTGCATTTGTAGTAAGCTCATTAACACAGTAAATAATATACTCAGTCATATGTTCCTGGTGTAATTCCTTCATATAACTGGTAATTACGTCATGAATATATAACTCCATCTCGTGGGGAAGCGTATATGTTGTTATAAGCAATGGAACTTCGGCTTCGATTGCTTTTTTAATTTTTACAGTATTAACAAGTGTTTTAGCAGTCTCCGGCATGTGAAATCCTGTTTGAATAAAAAACTTTCTGTCCTCTACCATATTATCATATTTGCAATAAAAATAACAGTTTTTTTTCTTTTTTTCCTAAATATAACTGTTGTATGCTATTGTTTTTTGATTTATCATGTGTTCTATGACAGATATTCTTTTTTCGCACCTGTTGATACTCTTTTTGTGCATTCCTGTACTGCTGCGGCCTTTTGCCGGAACATTAGCACAATACCAAATACGCAGAGATACTTTTTCAATCATACCCCTGATTGCACTAGGCGTCTGCATATTATCTATTACCGCTTTTTCTTTAGAACTGTCAAACCTAATTCTGCTGGGATTTTGTCTTATACTCTTTTTACTCAATTTGAACCGGTTTATTTCGTTCTGTACTCAAATGCAGCGTGATTATTTTACTGTTTTTTTTAAAATATTTTCTCTTTTACTACTTTTACTACTTTTATTCTTCACAGCCCTGCTGCTCATTTTCAGGCCCTATCCCCTGCCTTCCATTAATGCAGATCAGACAAAGACCCTCTATTATGGTTCATCGGCAAGAGGTTTTTTTACGCGAAAGACTCTTTTTGACCCAATAACTGCCGTTAAAACTGAATGTTTGCCGGAATCAAGCGCTTTGGCTCCGGAAAATACGCTGCCCGCAGTATTGTATATACCCGATCTTTTTACAAATACCTCAGATGCTCTGGAACAGCTCCTCCGGCTTTCCGAATACGGATACAGAGTTATTTCCTTTGATTTTTATCCTTCAGATATAACGTATATAAATTCGCTGTGGGATGCTCCAGCCTTCCGATCTTTTTCTCAAAGAGTATTCTTCGCAAATAAGCCTTCTTTTTTTGAAGACAATTTAATACGCTTTCAAGAAAATAAGGAGCGTGAAATTTTTTCAGCATTGAGTATTCTCGAAAGTGAAAACCTTAGTCCTTTTTACATCATCGCAGAAGGTTATACTGTAGAAGGTGCAAAACGTATACAAAACCGCTACCCTCAGTCTGTAAAAGGCGTGTTCACAGCAAAAGAACAAACTGATCCTTTTTACTCTGAACAGCAGGGAATGGCTCAATTAGAAAAACAAAGCCCCTGGAACTTTTTTTGTTCGGGTTCGCTAAAAAAGGAATACCCCAAAATTCGGCGGCAGCTGATAATACAGCCCAAAGAGCGCATGAGTTTTTATCAGCATTGGAGGAACAATGACACTAAACGAGTTGAATACCTACATAAGCAGTTATCTAAAAATTCAGGATTTTCCAAACGATACTTCTCTCAACGGAATACAGGTACAGAATTCTGAGCCGGATACAAAACAGATTACTAAAATTGCCTTCGCTGTTGATGCTTGCGGAGATACCATAAGACGCGCACATCTTGCACAGGCTGATATGCTTTTTGTGCATCACGGCCTTTTTTGGGGTTACGAGCAGGGCATTACAGGCATCCATTATGAAAGAATACGGCAGCTTATTTTAAATGATACTGCCCTGTACGCCTGTCACCTGCCCTTAGATGCACACCGGGAAATCGGTCATAATTACGCGCTTGCAAGACAAATAGGACTTGAAAACCTGGAGCCATTTGGAGTATGGAAAAATACGGTAATAGGCGTAAAAGGCGGTTTTACAAAACCGAAAAGCATCGATCAAATAATTAACGCTATGTTTACAAATGGAGCTGCACCGGTGACAGTCCTCCCTTTTGGGAAAAAAGAGATTAAAACAGCCGGGATAATCTGCGGAGGCGGAGCTCGGGAAGTTGAGCAGGCCATTCAGCAAAAACTGGATGTATATATAACCGGAGAGACAAAGCATGAGAGCTACCACACAATTCTTGAAAATAAAATATCTCTTATCGCCGGCGGACATTATCAAACAGAAAAATTGGGTCTAAAACTTATGATGGAAAAAATTCAAACAGAAAAAGACATACCCTGTGTCTTTATAGAATCACCGACAGCACTGTAATCTTAAACCGCAGCAGAGTTATACTATCTTTTGCTTGTGAAACAAGTTAAAATATGGTACATTTGAGGTAATTATGGAAGACGTAGTACAAATCGATTTTAAAAAAGAAGTTTCACCTTTCAGCAAGTTTCTGCCTTTGTCATTATCAATAATAATATTATCTCTTGACCAGCTGTCAAAATATCTTGTTGTAAAGTTTATTGAGCCTTATTCAATCGGCGCCTCTTTTCTCGGCGGCTTTTTGAGGATTATCCACGTAGCAAACAAAGGTATTGCGTTCAGTTTCGGCAGCGGATTTCAAAGCAGTTTACGAAGTATTCTGTTCGGAATTTTACCGCTTATAGTACTCATTCTTGTACTCATTGTGTATTTTAGAAGCAAAGACTTTACCGCTTTTCAACGCTGGACAATCTGCGGCATTATTGGAGGAGGCTTGGGCAACCTCTATGACCGTTTTTTTAGACCGAACGGCGTTGTAGATTTTATTGATGTGAAATTTTATGGAATTTTCGGGTTTGAACGATGGCCCACCTTTAATATTGCAGATATGGGGGTTCTCATTTGCGGTATTTTATTAATGGTATCTTTTATTATAGCAATAATAAAAGAATCGGCTGAAAAAAAGGAACAACATGACAAATAAACAGCGAACAATCATTTTTATTCTAGCAGGAACAGTTGTATCTGTTCTTATTACACTCATCCTGGTAGTAGTGTTTTTTCTGGGAACAATTTATCTTCTTAAAGACAGTCCAGAAACTGTCGGCAGGGTGTTCCCCTTTGTGTTTATAACGGCTATCGTTCTCGGAATGTTTATTTACCAGAAATTAGTAAAGGTTGTTATTACAAAGTTTAAACTGGAAGATAAACTTGATCCTCTTTTTGGACCGAGAAAGAAAAATAAACTTGATTAGTTATTAGGCAGTCAAAAAACATTCAGCCGGTCTAGTATCCGTCCGACATAGACCGGTTAATATCGCGCTGATACAATTCCTGATACACAAGGCTTCTAGTCTTAAGCTTATCTTTCACTTCCTGAGCAAAGGGGATGTGTCTCCAGAATATTCCCCGTACATCTTTTTCCAGCCGCTGAACACCCTCGCTTTCCTTTGTCATCCATAATATGTAGTCGTTAATAAAATAATCTTTTAAATCGCCTTTTAACTTTTGTGAAGAGAACCATTGATAGTATTGACCGGTTAAACCTTCTTCCATCCAATAATACGACGCTTTTTCCTTGGCAACCTGCCACCGGAGATCTGCTACAGCCATCAAAATAGCGATCTGCAGATTTCTCGGATACATGGGAACCACTATACGCCCCCTGCTTGTAACACGATTGTAGCGGTCAAAGGGCTCCCAGCAAAAACCGGTATCGCCGTAGGTAGGAACTAAAACAACATAGGGAATAATCCTATTTTGATGATTCTTGTGTACCCGGCAAAAAGCACCCGGATCCAGCGACTCAACCCAGGCAAGCATATCAATTACATTCTCTCTAAAACCAGTCTGCCTTGGAGTACAGTGAAAGAACTCTTTTGTAAAAAGAGGAAAATGATTGCCCTGGCGTCCGACAGTCATCTTAGCCATTTGACGCACGGTATCTACCTCGACCAGTAAGTCGGATGTATTGACCTCTGCCTCGGCCGGTGCATTTTCAAGTTTTAATTGCAAAGAATCTGCAATTCCCTTTGCATCATTATACTCAGATATATACAAACTCAGCTCTTTATCTACTTTAAGTAAGGATTTTAAACGGTCATTAATTTCGTTTAACGATCTGCGCTGAATATCAGTTAGACAGCATTTATGATTTGGCAACGAAGGAATGGGAGCATGATCGCACAACTGATCGATCTTAGCCCGCAAATCCGACTCAATCAATAAACGCTCAGATTCTTTAGCACTGATCATATTTTCTGCATTCTGCAGTTTACCGTTATTTTTACTTTGAAGCTGCATCAGTCTGGAGGCTTCATCGTTTCCTCCGGCTCCGCCGCTTTTTCTTACCGGCCGGGCCTCGTCTGTGGCAGATAAACTTACCCTGCCGCAGGCAATATCTCTAAACCATTCATCTATGTAATATACCGGTTCTCCGCTTTCATTATGTAAAAATACAGATGAAAAAACATCTTTATACTCGGGAGTAAACAGGGTTGACAGTACAACACCGAACCGTAAAAGCATTTTTTTAGGGGCTAAAGCCGAAGGGGAGGCCATTTTTGGGGCTATAGACTTAACAAGCTCCCAATAGATGGTGACCAGCTGCTGACGATAAACGGTCCGGTCTTTTGGATCCTGGCAGGTCAAATATTTCGACAAAATATTATGAAGTTTTTGGGCAGAATCATTTTCTCCGGATAAAGCAGTCTTATAATAGGCCGGATCGTTAAAAACCGGATTAGGCGTCCTGGAAAAAAAATCGACAATAGGGGCAAAGGTTTTTACAGATAAATCAATATCGGGCGCGGGAGCAGAATTTGACAGATTATCCTGATCAGGAGAGGGAAAGTCATCAAAAGAATCTATAGAAGGCAAGGAAGAAGGTCTTCCGGCACTTTGTGCTAAAAGAGCTGCAATTTCCGGTGAAATTTCATCATTCATATAAAAAATTATAGCATCACCTATATAAAATATCAAGGAAATAGAGGGTTTGTGCTTTTCTTTGTAAAATTATGTCTTTTTTTTTGTATACCCCGAAAAAACAGCACAGGTAAAGTCTATAAGAAGTATGAACAAGGAGGCCTTATGAGAAGACGGCTACTTATCTTATTATCTTTATTTACAGCAGGATGTTTCCTTTATTCCTGTTCAGACCCCTCTGCAATGAACAATTCTCTTGATATTCCTCAAGAATTTGAAATAACAGCAGTTTTTGCAGACGGCTGTGAGGTACAATGGAAATCTGTCGAGAATGCTGAATATTACATCATAAGAGCAGAATCAGAAGAAATAATTGAACTGCAGACAAAGGAGTCTGCCCTTCTTGTAGAAAAACTTGATAAGGATATACAGTATGAAATATCGGTGTGTGCCTGCAGTGAATTAAAGAAGAGCCAATTCTCTCAAAAGCTTACGTTTATTACAAACACAAACGGTGACGGAGAGGAAGAACCGGAAATGAAACTTTTACCGCCCGAAAACATAATAGCGGAAGCAGTTTCTTCATCATCAATTAAAATTTCCTGGAATGCAGCAGAAGGAGCTGAAACTTATACCCTATATTACGGCGATGTTAGAAGTACATCACTGCAGCCGGCTGAAGGCAAAGAAACGCACATTGTTATAGACAGCCTCAGAGAAACAGTTGAATATGTATTTAAGGTAAAAGCCGTCACAGGAAAAAATACCAGCGATTTTTCCAAAACTGTTACCGTAAAACCTCTAAGTTCAATTCCAAAACCACCGACGATGCTTAAAATTGAGGAAACGGAAGCGAGCCTGACCGCAGTTTGGAACGAAATTGAAAACGCCGAAGACTATTGTGTCTTTTTGGGTACAACAGAAAGCACACTCGAAGAAATTGGTATAACAAAGGAACAATCATTCACGGTATACGATTTACCGAGCGGAACTGAGTATTTTATGGCAGTACAGGCCGTGAATTCCGCAGGAAAAAGCCCTCTTTCTGAAGCACACAGCAAAAAAACCCTGTACCTTATTCCGGATACACCCAAAAACCTTTGCTTTACATCTATAAAAAATACTTTTATAGAGCTAGCCTGGGATGAAATGAGAGGAATTGAGAAGTATACGGTTGAATATGGGAAAACCAAAAGCGGAATGACAAATACAGCTGTATGCCCGGACGCATCGTTTATACTTTCAAACCTTGATGAAGACTCATTGTGGTACTTTAAAGTCAAAGCCGAAAACAGTGCCGGAGAAAGCGGCTGGAGTGATATAATTTCTGCGAGAACCCTCTTATCCGCCCCGGAATCAACAACAATTAACACATTGAAACTAAACAACAGCACTAACCCGTCAAGTATCCTAATCCGGTGGAATGCAGTAGAAAAAGCAGCAGCGTACAGTGTTTACCGCTCGGCTGGAGAGGAAAGCAATTTCAGTCTTGTATCAGTCTGTACAGGTACGCAATACATGGATACCGAAGCATATGATGTTAATGAAGAGAAAACCTACTTATATAAGGTGGAAACTGCTAATACCGGAGGATCAGGAGGATTTTCGGAAGCAGCTCAGGGAACATTATGCAAACCCTCCCTGTATTATGATGTTACGGGTAAGGCGATGAGCGGTTATTATGAATTTTACATAGATGAAATACTTCTTTGCTCCGAAGTCTTTATAGATTACAGCGATCCCCTATTTACACTTTGCGAGTCCGTTGATGTTGGCGAAAAAATTGTGAAATTCCGTTTTAAAAAACTTATAGACGGCGAATGGGGAAGTTTGATTGAGTATGATCCTATTCAGTTTTCCATGGGCGGCTCTGTTACCTGTAAATGTTCATCGCTGACAAACCAGACTAAAACAATAACTTACGCACTTAAATAGATCTTTATGATAAAACGAGCTCAAGATTTTCCAGTGCGATATTCGGACAATAAAGCAGTTTTATGTCGGGTATGTATCCGCTCAGTTCAAACACGACAGCAAGACACTCGTTTACAAGATCCACACGATGAAGACCGGGAGTTGGAACAATTCCTGAATTAATTGTTGTCAGATTACCCTTGCTTATAGTCGTGAGGATTTCTTCGAAAGACCGCTTGTCGGAGGAGCATTTGCGAATACAGTTAAAATTAAAGGCTGAGTACTGAAAGAGATCCTGTTTAACCTTAATAAAAATTTCATTCATTTTTGGAATATGATAATCAAAAGAAAGCTTATATTCATTTAAGAGGAATGAGATGCAGGACATAAGATCTTTTAGATAGTCCTTTTCTTTTTTAAATTCAAGATACTTATATGCAAATATATTTGCATAGTATTCGTTTAACGCAGCGTCCTCGTTATGATGAACATTAAAGGTGTGAGTAATAATGTGGCCTATTTTGTGAAGAATGTGAAATACATTAAAGTAACAGTCGCAAAAAGACCGGGCTTTATCGGTATCTGACTTGAGTAAAGAACACATGGTGGTCTTAGTCTCGGGAGTACAGGTTTCCCACAAAAAACTTCGTATGGTAAATGCT
>JAKJFV010000109.1 GCA_022704725.1 Spirochaetota bacterium | reverse complement strand
CATTCGTTCTCTTTTCTTTAAAACAGGCAATAATACGAGCAGGAAAAAGACTACTGTAATGAGAGGAATAGAACCGAAAAATAGAAATAAAAACGGATAGCCGAAGGAATCAATAATTAAACCTCCAATGCTGTTACCAATTATACTTGCAAGTCCTACAGAAACCACCGAATAGAGCGTCATACTTACTACAAGTTTATTTTTAGGCGCATATTGTGCGGCAAATGAAACAGCAGCTGGATGATATAATCCGTATGTTATTGAATTGAATAACTGCCCTAGTACCGCTCCTGCAAAATTGGGAATAAGGATGTAGGTCATAACCCTGAGAAAGATTGCAAAGGTTCCAAGAATTAAAAGTTTCATGCTCCCAAAACGCCGTAAAAACCTTGAAGAAAAAAACATAAAGGGGATTTCTGCGGCGGCAGCTAATGCCCATAAAAAGCCCGAAGCTTCCATACCAAGGTATTCATAAACATACATTGAAAAAAAGCGGTTTGCAGGCGTCATTCCTAAAAAACCTGAAAAAATAAGAAGCAGTCCGGCCCAATAGACAGGCGGAAATTCTTGAATTAATGATGTAACTCTCTTTACCATTGGAACTGGTGACCGATCTGTCTTATTTACTTTAGTATGGATATTTGATGCCAGACCTGCATCAGGCTCATCATCTTTATATTTTTTTATAAGTCCTGGAATTATGATTATAGATAAGGCGAAAAGTAATGACGGGCTTATCATCCAAATAATTATTGTGTCAGACTCAGCGGTTTCAAGATGCGCGGCAAACTGCAGGATTAAGCTCATAACGACAAAACCTATTGAACCCATAACCCTGACACGCCCGTAATCTGCTCTGTTAGCACCTAAAAGTTTATTTATAAGCGAATCGGAAACGGGAACAATTCCTTTAAACCCTGCAGCATAAACAGCTAAGAATGAGGCAGTAAAAAGAAATCCTGTAGTTTTTAAAAGCGGATAAGGAATTATAGTCATTACTAAACCGGAAATAAAAAGAAAAATACCGTAAATTCCTTTTTTTGAAATTAGAGGACTTAGTATAAAGGGTATTACAAGCCCCGACACTTCAAAAACGGCAAGCAGAAAGCCGACTGTACTGGCACTGTATCCCATGGTGCGTAAAAACAAGGGAAGATAGGTATTAACAACACCATAAATAGAAAAGAGCAAAAAAACGGGAATAGACATCTTCATAGAAAACCTCGCTATATCAGCCTATGGAAAAAATTACTGCACTCAGCGGAGGCACATCCATTTTGGACCCTGAATATTGTTCTAAAGGCAGTAAAAAAGGATCAAGAGAGGCGCGCGGCCCATATACATAAACTTGAGCTTCACTTAAGTTTGCGTCAATATCAATAGTTGAAATTGTTTTTCTGCCGCTGAAAATTACATACCATACTGTTCCGCTTGCAGCAGAAGAAGGCATAATCTTATAGCACAGCAGCAGGTCTCCGCTTGCACCTTCCAGCAGTTGTATTCGTGAAAGTATTTCTTCACGGCTTTGAATTCTAAAATGTTCATTTTTTTTACGCAGAGCAATGAGTATTCGTGTAAAATCACGGAGATCTTCATATTCAATGCCCTTATGCCAGATAATGTTATTTATAGAATCCGGTGCATTGTAGGAGTTTTTAACAAATGAGCCGATAATATCGTGATGATTTTTATCTGTTAAGGATTTAGCAGATTTCGATCTGCCGTATTCCTGTCCTGCATGAAGGAAAATAATACCCTGACTAGTTAGTAAAAGAGCGTGAGCCAGCATAATTCGGGCAAATAATTCTTTTCGATGTAATTCATTAGACTCATCAAGTGAAAGATTAACAATAATATTATCATGCAGTGTTAAACCGTCATGGCATTCAAGATACTGAACGTTGCGAGCAGGTCCCTCAGCGGTATAATTTACTTGAGGGTTTCCGCAGATATTATTAAACAGCTGTTTTGTCTGTATAGAACCGCCTGTTATAAAACCTTTTAACTGCTCGCTCATTCCCCCGCCCTTGCATAGATCACGAAACTCATCGTTAAATACAGAAACCTTTTGCGTTTTTTTCATATAGTTTTGATCCATACCGCAGGTACCCTTTTCCCCGTTGTACATTTTCCATCCCTCGCCAATAAACAACAGGTCATTTTTGAAAGGCAGACATTCATCGTAGGCATCAAGAATTGTTTTCGAGTCAAGTAAACCCATTAGATCGAAACGGAAACCGTCAACATGGTATTCTTTAACAAAATAGCACAGTGAATCAATTATCAATCTGCGGGCCATTGCGCGTTCAGATGCAACATCATTTCCGCAGCCGGAAGCAGATGTATAAGAACCGTCGCGTTTATTCAAACGAAAATAATAATTAGGTACAATATTGTCGAGCAGGTCTGCATCGGCCATGTGATTATAGACAACATCAAGAATAACACGGAGCCCCAAACGGTGGGATTCCTTAATCAGGTTTTTTAATTCGCTTATTCTGCAGTACTGATCATAGGGATCGGATGCAAACCATCCCTCCGGAGTAAAATAATTATGAGGATCATAGCCCCAGTTGTAATTATTACCGTGGAGTTTACCGCCTGCTTCATAGGCCTTGTTTGTTTCATCATTGTAGTAAAAATTCATCACCGGAAGGAGCTGAATATGGGTTATGCCTAATTTTTTAAGATAGGGCAATTTTTGGATGAAGGCATTGTAACTTCCTTTTTGGCGGACAAAGACTGTTGTTTCTATGTCGGAATCTGCTGATATTGTAAAGTCCCGTACCGAAACCTCATACACGACGGCATCGGTATAACTGCTGAAAACACTCATCGCCGACAAGTCTTCGCACAGAGGATCATTATCACTCCAGCCGCCGGGAGGAAGAGCCCGCACGTCTGTGAGATTTATAACTGCAGCACGCCCGCAGGTTTTATTATTTGTAAAAGCCGTCATAGACAGTGCATAGGGATCGAGACAAATCCGGGTGCCCTTTTCATTTGTCACCTCAAAATCATAAAACCAGTTGTCGAGGCTTATATCAATTGAGCAGGTTAATGACCATACTCCATTAGCCCTTTGAATTTGAAGGGGAAAAATATAGGCAGGATGTTTTCCGGCGGGATCTTCATATAGTAAAACTCTCACTTTTTCAGCTGTCGGGGCCCATAAAGAAAAGCTTGCAGAATGTGTTTCGGGGTTAAAATAACAGCCCAGTTTTACTGAGCTGGAAGGAATTGTTTTTTCACAAACCTTCCACGCATTATATTTATTCATAGGCGGTATTGTACGAAGCCTTATAAAAAAAAGCAATGGGGACAGGTAATTGCACAAGAAAAATGAAGCTGATACTATAACTGATTATGAATAATTTATATTTTGACTGGGCTGCAGCCTCCCCCTTCGATGATGATATTTTAAACACAGCATTGGACCTGTCAAAAAAAGCTTTTGCCAATCCTTCCAGTGTCCACAAAGCAGGACTCTATGCAAAAGAAATACTGCAGGAGTACAGAGAAAGGACTGCTGCATGCCTTGGAGTTCCCGGAAATACAATTTATTATACTTCCGGCGGAACTGAAAGCAGCCATCTTATTCTTGTTTCTCTGCTGCTCAGACCTGCAAAAGGCTCTATTGTGGTAAGCAGCATTGAGCATCCTGCAGTGAAAGAACAGGCCTCAATGTTAACACACTGCGGCTGGGATGTACTAACGGTGCCGAGCGATTCCAACGGCATTATTACATCAGAAGCTGTCCTGTCCAAAATTAGAGATGATACAGCTCTGGTATGTGTCATGGCGGTAAATAATGAAACAGGTGCAATACAGCCGGTCAATGAAATTGCTCAGGCAATAAACTCAGTGTATCCCGGCAAAAAAAAGCCGAAGTTTCATGTAGATGCGGTTCAGGCAGCCGGTAAAATTCCCTTTTCATTTTGTGATCCTCTCATAGACAGCTTATGTATAAGTGCTCATAAGATAGGCGGTCCGAGGGGTATAGGGATTCTTTGTATGAAAGCCAGACAGGAGCCGTTTTTAAGAGGCGGAGGACAGGAAAACGGTATTAGAAGCGGAACAGAAAACCTCTTTGGAGCTATTGCGCTCTGTCTCGCTCTTGAAAAATATTCTGTAAAAACAGAACTTGATGAACGGTTTACTGTTCAAAAAAACATGACGAGCAGTTTTATAAGAGAATTGCGAAATATTCCCTCATGCACAATAATTCCTGCTTCCCGACAGGATCCCTTATACTGCGATGCAAGCGGTTATGATACACGTTTTTCCCCGTGGATAATTCAGGCGGCCTTTGAAGGCATACCATCGGAAGTCTTAGTCCGTTCGTTAAGCGAAAAAGGTCTGTATATATCGACAGGATCAGCCTGCTCCTCGCGCAAACTTTCAAGGCCTGTCTTAGAGGCGATGAATGTCTCAAGAGAACATATTGCAAGTGCAGTACGCTTTTCCTTCGGATACACAACTAAGGAATCAGAAGTAAGTATTCTGCTTGATAATTTAAAAGATGTTGTAAAAATATTTTCATAATTCAGACAAATGGCAGAGCAGGTTTTTAAGGCTCAAACAGGATAAACAGGGCATTCATTAATTGATGCAAGGATCTGCAGAATGCTGCATTCAAGATCATGCAGCACCTTGGGAAATTGGATGTAGGTTTTCGAGGGCAATCCCTTCGAAGGAACATCCTCGTCAAGTCTTTTAACCAGAGGGCTGCCTGAAAGCACAAGTACATGAGAGCTGAGACTCAAGGCTTCGCGAATATCGTGAGTTACCATGAGAACTGTTCTGGGACTTTCCTCGTGAAGCTTGTATAAAAGATCCATGAGCTGAAGTTTTAAATGAATATCCTGCGATTGAAAAGCCTCGTCCATGAGTAAAACAGGAGAGGGAAAGGCAAACGCCCTTGCAAGGGAAACTCTCTGTCTTTCCCCGCCCGACAGCTGTGAAGGATACCGCTGTGCATAACCCGATAAGCCGACCTTATGTAAAAAATCTGATGCAGCCTCTGCTGCACTTTTTTTATCATATATTAGCGTTCCATCAAGTGTTTGTCTGCCTTCCAAAATGAGCGATATGTTTTTTTCCGCAGTATACCAGGGAAGCAGACGGTGCTCCTGAAAAAGATAGGAAGGTTTTATATCAGATGCACTATGATTTTTTTCTGCGCTGCACGAAAGGCTTATTGATCCGATCTGAGGCTTAAGAAGCGAAGAAATTATATGCAGTAAACTTGTCTTTCCGCAGCCGGAGGGACCCAGGATTGAGGTAATTTTTCCACCTTTAAAAACGTGGTTAAAAGACTCATAGAGGGGTTTACCGCCTCTTGAAAGTGTTATATCAGCTACATGAATAGTACAGGCAAGAGGACAGGATTTAAACATCCAGCTTCCCCCTTTTAAGCAGTTTTGCAGTAACGAGAGAAAATAAAGTTTCGCAGATAAAACTGAAAAAAATTACACAAATGCTTATAGAAAAAACATCAGCTGTTTCCAGGTGAACCTTAGCTGTTTGAAGAGCAGAACCGGATGCATAACGAGGCAGACTGATAACTTCTGCAGCAACGACAACTTTCCAGCTTAGGCCGAATGCTGCAAGAGACCCCGAGGCAAAGGATGGAATTATGGATGGAAAATATATACTGGAAATTATTTTTACAGGCCTTAGTCCGTATGCATGGGTCATTTCAAGAAGTTTCGGATCTGTTTTTCGTATTCCTAAGGACACCGAGGATGTCAACACGGGAAGCGTCATCAACACAGAAACAAATATTGGAACCTTAGAAGATGTAAACCAGAACAATGCAAGCAGTATGAATGAAACAACTGGAGTTGCCTTAATAATACTCATAGGGAATTTAAGTAAAGCATCTGCCGATGTGCTTAATCCTGAAAGAGAACCGAGTATAACAGAGACAGCTAATGAAATAGCAAATGCAGAAAAAGTACGGATTAAGGTATGAAATATATGATTCCAAAAT
>JAKJFV010000108.1 GCA_022704725.1 Spirochaetota bacterium | reverse complement strand
ATTCCTTAGCTTTTTCTATTGCACCGGTCATGCCTCTGGCGCCTTCTGTTAATACAATTTCTGCCCCGTATGCTTTAAGAAGAGCCCTTCTTTCAATACTCATCGTTTCCGGCATGGTAAGAATCAGACGCAAACCGTAACTTACCGCAACAGATGCTAAGCCGATTCCGGTATTGCCGCTTGTTGGTTCAATAATTACAGAACCCCTGGTTATTTTTCCCTGTGCAAGCGCATCCTCTATCATAGCCTTGGCGATCCTGTCTTTTACGCTGCCTGCGGGATTAAAATATTCAAGCTTTGCAAGAACTCTCGCACCGTAACCCTTCTTTTGAGCAAGGTTTCCAAGCTCAACCAAAGGAGTATTGCCTATTAAATCTATTATACGTTTTGCGATCTTCATACTAAACCTCCTGGTTTTTCCATCGATTATTATACTGATAAAGCCTTGGATAAGTCTTCCAGTATGTCGTCAATATGTTCAATACCGATCGAAAGCCTTATTGTATTGGGCTTAATGCCGGCATTCCTCAATTCCTCAGCGTTCATTTGAGAATGAGTCGTAGACGCCGGGTGTATTACTAAAGACTTGGCGTCTGCTACATTTGCCAGAAGCGAAAAAAGCTCCAGTTCGTCAATTACACGCTTTGCTCTTTTTTCATCTCCCTTTACTTCAAAAGTAAAAATTGAACCTGCCCCATTAGGAAAATATTTTTTATACAGCCCGTGTGTCTTACTGTCCGGAAGCGAGGGATGATTAACCTTCTCTACCTGCGGATGCTTAGAAAGAAAATCGACTACCTTTAAGGTGTTTGAAACGTGCCGTTCTACACGGAGCGACAAGGTTTCCAAACCCTGTAAAAATAAAAAGGAATGAAAAGGACTTAAGGCAGCTCCTGTGTCCCTAAGCAGGGTAACCCGTATTTTAATTATGTAGGCTGTGTTTTTTAAAACATCCGAAAAAACAAGGCCATGATAACTATTATTCGGTTTGGAAAGAGAAGGAAATTTATCATTTTGCGCCCAGTCAAAATTTCCTCCATCTACAATTATTCCGCCAATCGTTGTCCCGTGTCCTCCAATAAATTTTGTAGCAGAATGTACAACTACATTCGCACCATGCTCTATGGGTCTGAAAAGATAGGGTGTTGCAAAGGTATTGTCGACAATAAGCGGTATGCCGTTTTCTTTGGCTATAAGGGCTAGTCCGTCAATGTCTGCTACATCGGAAGCCGGATTAGACAGGGTTTCTACAAAGAGAGCCTTTGTATTCGGCTGTATAGCAGATCGGAAATTTTCTATATTATTTTGATCCACAAATGATACACCGATACCGAAGTCCTTCAAAGTATGTGCAAAAAGGTTGTAGGTTCCGCCGTAGACAGCGCTTGAACTTACGATATGATCCCCGCTTGAAGCAATGTTTAATACTGCATAGGTAATTGCTGCAGCTCCGGAAGCTGTACATAAGGCTCCGCTCCCCCCCTCCAGCTCATTAACCCGCTGTTCAAATACTGAACTTGTCGGGTTCATAATTCTTGAATAGATGTTTCCGCCCTGTGATAAATTGAACCGCCCTTCAGCCTGTTCACATGAATCAAACACAAATGATGATGTCTGATAGATCGGCACAGAACGTGAGCCTGTTGCACTGTCAGGGCTTTCCTGACCCGCATGAACCTGTAAGGTTTCAAATTTTCTTTTCGCTGCCACCGTGTACTCCTTTTCTCATGACTAATCTCCAATGGAAGGTCATCATGGAATACAGTTTTACGGAAGTAAAATTTCCGGAACTGCTTTTACTATTATTCCTATAGGTTTTATAGGTATTAAAATAATAGCAGTCTACTACATGTTTGTCAATAGAAAATTATATTGAAAAATTAAGGATTGAATTATTATCACTTTCTTTTCGGACAGCATCTGCAAGACTAATTGAGCGTAAATATGCCTCAATTGACTTATCCAGCCCCTTCCAAATTTCTAATGATGGACAGGAGTGATGCCTGGGGCACGGATTTTCATCAGCATCAAGGCATGAAACCGAGGACATAGACCCCTCACTTGCAGCAAGTATTTCATACATAGTAATTAATTCAGGATCTCTTGACAGCTTATATCCTCCAGCAGGTCCCCTGCTGCTTACCAATAAACCAGCCTTGGTTAAAAGGGGTATAATTTGTTCAAGGTACTTGATCGAAATAGCCTGCCGTTCGGAAATATCTTTTAAAGATGTATAATAATCTCTGTCTTGCAATGCTATGTCTATAAACAGACGCAGCGCATATCTTCCCCGTGTTGATACTTTCATAGTTACTAAAATATCATGTTTTTATGTAAAAGTATACATAAAATGAATGATATTTCATATTTTCCTAGTAAATTGCTAGTATTTTATTGCAGAATTACTTCACTATTTTTCAATAAAAAGATATATTTGAATCATGAAGTTTACAGAACCATCCATGCCCGATAACACCTCTACCGTTGTAGTCGGAATGTCGGGCGGAGTAGATTCCACATTAACAGCTCTTCTCCTAAAAGAACAAGGATGCCGCGTCATTGGTGTAACCATGTCCCACTGGGACAACTCGCTGCCGCTTCCTCCATCTGCAAATGGTATACGTTCGTCTTGCTACAGTCCCGATGAAGAAAAAGATATTGCAGAATGCAGGGCTTTTTGTAAGTCTCAAAATATTGAGTATTATGTAATCCCTGTTCACAAAGAGTATAAGTCATTTGTTCTTTCATATTTCAAAGATGAATACCGTAAAGGAAGAACCCCTAACCCCTGCATTCAGTGCAACAGACAGATAAAATTCGGAGCCCTGCTTGCCGGAATTGAAAAGCTCGGCATACAGTACGATTTCTTTTGTACCGGACACTATGCAAAACTTGTACGGCCTGAATCCGATATTGCCCTTCTCTATGGTAACGAAAAAAAATCGGATGCGGATGAATATAAGCCTCTATTAGTAACACAGGCTGATGATAAGACTAAGGATCAGTCATACTTCTTATGCAGGGTACCTTCACCGGTGTGGGAGAAGGTACGGTTTCCATTGAGTTCGTATACAAAAAAAGAAGTTTTCGCAATGGCAAAAGAGCGTAATTTATATGCTGCAAACCGAAGTGAAAGCCAGGACTTTGTGCCGGGCGAATACTTTGACATAATTTTTTCCGACAAGACTTCCATCCCTGGTAATATTATTAACGAAGACGGCAAAATAATAGGACGGCACCGGGGCATAGAACATTATACCATCGGACAAAGACGGGGTCTGGGTGTAAGTTCGAATATGCCTCTCTATGTAAGCGCAATTTTTGCAGACCGCAATGAAATTGTACTTTCAAATGACAGCGGTTTATTTTCGCGTGCACTTGAAGCCGATGACTGGGTTTGGGCCGGCGGTTACGAACCTCAAGAGCCCTTCACAGCAATGGTAAAAATTCGGCTTGCAAGCCCGCCGGTTAAAGCAAAAATAATGAAAACTGATAATACGGGAATCTACATTGTGGAATTTGAAAATCCGCAAAGAGCAGTTGCCCCGGGGCAATCTGTTGTAGTATATTTACACGGCGTGACAGCAGGAGGCGGGATAATAACCCGAGCAATACAATGAACAAAAGAATTTACCTGGATTACAATGCAACCACCCCGCTCTCAGATGAAGTAAAAAAAATATTTTTTGCTGAACTGGAGCTATATGCAAATGCTTCCAGCCTTCATGAAGACGGCAGGCTTGAATTAAAGAAAATTGAGCAGGCAAGAAGAGAATGTGCAGACCTCATAGGCTGTACTGCACCGGAAATACTCTTTACATCAGGCGGTTCGGAATCTAACAATATGGTTTTTCAAACTATGAAGAAAGTTTCCCTCAAAAACGGCAGAAAAACTATAGTAATTTCTGCTATTGAACATCCTTGTGTTATTGAGTCTGCAAAGCAGCTTGAAAAAGAAGGATTTAAAATTATTAAAGTTCCTGTTGATGAGTATGGAATTGTAAGAATTGAAGCATACCGCCAGGCGCTCGAAGAAAACCCCCTGTTTGTTTCAATTATGAGTGCTAATAACGAGATTGGCACTATTCAAGATATTAAGACGCTATGTTCAATGGCTCATGAAAAAGGAGCGCTCTTTCACACCGATGCGGTTCAAGATGAAAGTTGACATGAAAGATTGGGATGCCGATTATGCAACCTTCTCTGCTCATAAGATTTACGGACCAAAGGGAATCGGTGCACTTTTCGTAAAAAAAGGGACTCCTATTGAACCGTTAATTAGAGGGGGACATCAGGAAAAAGGACTAAGAGCAGGAACATATAATGCTCCGTCTATTGCGGCCTTTGGTCATGCCTGCCTGTGTGCGCAAAAAGAACTCGTATCATATGCTGATAAAACAAGAAAGCTGAGAGAAAAACTAAGAGACGGCTTGATTGAAAAGATTCCTAATATTCGAATAAACGGGCATACCGAAAAAGTTCTGCCCAACACACTCGATGTGTCATTCCCCGGGGCAGAAGGAGAAGCGATACTTCTTCATCTTGACCTGTTAGGTATATCAGTTTCGACCGGTTCAGCCTGCGCATCGGGAAGTCTTGAACCTTCTCATGTTTTAGTGGCAACAGGACTCGGGCCGGAATTAGCTCACGGATCTATACGGTTCAGCTTCGGCAAATACAGCAGCGAATCAGATGTAGATTATATTTTACAAAATTTTCCGCCGGTTATAGAAAGACTCAGGAAAATGTCGACACTCAGGTAACGGAGGATACTATGCAGGATTGGTTATATTCAGATGTTGTTAAAGATCATTTTCAAAACCCGAAAAATGTTCTCATGGAAGATGAAGCGTCATGGCCTTGCGACGGACGCGGTATTGTTGGAAATATTCAGTGCGGCGACCAGATGCTCATACTGCTTCGCATTAAGGATGATATAATCACCGATGTCCGCTGGAAAACATACGGATGTGCAAGCGCAATTGCCTCAACATCAATACTCTCAGAGGCAATTAAGGGAATGAATATTAATGAAGCATACAAGCTGAAGCCGCAGGATATTGTATCGCGGCTTGGAGGACTCCCTTCAAATAAAATTCACTGCTCAGTTCTCGGCGACAAGGCTTTAAGAAGTGCAATTGATGATTATTTGACAAAAAATGGAAAGCCGGGTCTTGCCGGTCAGGAAGAAGTTGAAGTTATTTGCACCTGCTTAAATATTACAGACCGCGATCTCGAGGATGCATATAAAGCTGGGGACAGAAGCTGGGAAGAACTGCAGGCGCGGACGAAAATTGGAACTGCCTGCGGCGGATGTAAAGAACGCGCATTAGAAAAAATGCACGAATTTGAACATCTTTACGGGGAATAAACTACATAACCTCAAGTGTGTAAGAGGCTTGTTTAACATTACCCAAAATATCAAATACTTGAACCATAATAACGGTTCTTCCCGTATTAATATGTATTTCGGCTAAAAACTGTTTAGAATTATCCGGGTATATAGAGGTATAGGGAAGAACCTTTTTAGATGAAACATATAAATGCTGTTCATGCAGGTAGAGAGCATCATAGGTTACTGTTTGAACCAGAGCCCCGTTTACAGTAACTGTCGTTTTATACGGCATAACACCTGCTGCATCATTGCGGTACAATGTATAAGAGCCGGATTCTATACTTTTACGGGATACTAACTCAGTTGTACTTCCCTTTTTATCGGTTAAAAATACTTTTCCCAGCTGCAGATCGTAGGGTTCTGAAACAGACGGCATAAGTACAAGCGGATTAATTAAAGCCTTGTTTTTAGTATCTACAACTTGAAATTCAAGACAGCCGGCACCTGTATGCCAGCCGGAAGTTCCGCTCATGCCTATTTCAGAACCGCTGCTTATTTCTTCTTTATCTGAGGGAAGATTTAAAGACTCGAGACTCGCATATACAGTAAGAAGCGAATCCTTGTGTGCTAATATTACTGCGTTTCCCAGAGTTGACGGAAAAAAAGCGCAGGAATTACTGTTTTGTCCTATTTTTACAAGTATATGCCCCGAATCGCTTAGA
>JAKJFV010000107.1 GCA_022704725.1 Spirochaetota bacterium | reverse complement strand
CCTCTTATATGTATTCCTTCAACTGCAGGGGCATCTGCCGATGTTTCACAGTTTGCAATTATATGCGATTCATACAAAAAACTGAAAATTGCAATTATTAGTAAAAAAATTGTTCCCGACCTTGCACTCCTTGATCCTGTTCCTCTTTTAACTATGGATCCTTATCTTACAGCTTGTACAGGAATGGACGCATTAACCCATGCGATTGAAGCATATGTATCAAACGCATATTCAGATTTAACTGATGTACACGCCGAGGAGGCAATACGCCTTATAAGTAAAAATATCGAAGCTTCAGTGCAGAAAAATCGAACAGTGGAAACGATGTATGGAATGATGATGGGATCTTTAAATGCAGGACTTGCTTTTTCAAATGCCAGCCTGGGGGCTGTACATGCGATGGCTCACAGCCTCGGGGGACTTACAGACGCTCCGCACGGCGAATGCAACAGTATTCTTCTAGAACACATTATTGATGTAAATTTTTCTGCCTGTGAAGCAAAATACACGCGTATAGCCTCGCTAATGGGCATTCCGGTGAAAGACATGACTGCGGAAAACATAAAGAAAGCCCTGCTCCGGAAAACAGCAGAATTAAGAGAAACACTGCATATTCCCTCAACAAAAAAGATTGATAATTTGAGCAGCGGCCTCATTGCAGAATTAGCTTCGCGAGCAATACAGGATCCATGTTTAATAACAAATCCAAAACCTTTAAATGAAGAGGTAATAAGGGAAATATATGAGCGAATCCTCACACAGCAATAAAAAAATCTTTAACCGTGATTCGATAATCGGACTTGGCGAAGGATCTTTTAAGAAAAATTATTACCCGGAACTTCAGCAGAAAATTACAGTGCTTGAAAAAATTCAGGCTCGAAACGAATCCCTCATGGCCGCCGTTCAGGATATTCTTCTTGTAAGCACCTTACAGGACAAAATCGAACCGTTTGCATCTTTTACCGGCGACGAAAGACCTCTGCAGCAGGCTCTTTTAAATAACAGCCATGTCATGGAACTGCTTACTGATAGTGTACATAAAACAAAAACTATGGGAGCTTACGAGATTAATTTTCAGATTATTCATGAAAATAAGCCTCTATATTTAGAAGCCCGATTCAAAAAAACACAGATCGACGAAGTTCTCATCATGATTAGAGATATGTCTGCAATTATTCAAATG
Source organism: Spirochaetota bacterium (assembly GCA_022704725.1). GTDB lineage: Bacteria > Spirochaetota > Spirochaetia > Treponematales > Treponemataceae > JAAZLA01. The sequence goes on along the minus strand of JAKJFV010000107.1, from coordinate 4,888 downwards.
GAGCATACACTGAGAGATCTGGCAGAAAGAGACCCTCTTACAAAAATGTACAACAGAGTTTGGTTTGATCAGCGTATGAATTTATACACGGGAAAACCGAGAAAAAATTTTGCTCTCATAATGTTCGATGTAAACAGCCTTCAGTTCATTAATAATACACTAGGTCATATTCAGGGAGATAAGGTTATTACAGAAGCGGCAAAACTTCTTGCAGAAACTTTTTCCGGAGTTTGCCAAATAGCGCGTGTAGGAGGCGATGAATTTGCAGGAATTATTGAAAATATAGACGTACAAAAAATTGAGAAGCTTATATCGAAGTTTATCGAGGTAAATGAAGTATATAACAAAACCCACACCGGACACGTACTCGTTTCTGTCGGATATTCTCATCACGCAGAAGGAATAGTTAATACAGACATCATGTATCAGGAAGCTGATGCAAAAATGCATCAAAACAGTCTAAAGAGTTATGAAAAAGCGAAAAATATGCACGTACAAACCTTCCTCTCTGCACTGGAAAAAAAACGGCATCTAACGGCCTCAGGCTCAAAAAAGACTGAATTTCTAGCAGGGCAAATGGCTGCATCATTAAAGATGACTGCAAAGAAAAGGGAAAATCTTATTTTGCTCAGCCGTTTTTATGACATAGGCATGATAGGTATTTCTGAATCAATTCTCAACAAGGAAACAACACTTCATGATATTGAATGGAATTTAATAAGAAGTCATTCTGTAATAGGAGAAAGAATTGCCGGTGAAATTCCGGACCTGAAACATCTGGGACCTCTTATACTAAAACATCATGAAAGATGGAATGGAAGCGGGTATCCGCTGGGATTATTTAAAACTGATATTCCCCTCGAATGCAGAATTATTCATATTATTGACAGCTTTGCCTCTATGACCAGCAGCAGACCCTATAGAAAGCCGATGAAATTTGAAGACGCCCGTTTTGAAATAAGATCCGGCTCCGGCACACTATACGATCCGGAACTGACAGAAGTATTTGTATCAATTATTGATCAGCACAGGGAATTTTTAGAGTCTTCTTGAATTTCTAAACACATACCGTTATACTGAATTTAAATATTAAAGGAGATTATCTCTCATGGATACAAACGAAATCTTAGTACGCGCAAAAAAGTATATAGCTGAAGAAAATGATGACTTTTTTAGAAAAGAAGTTGAAAAATTAGTTGAGCTGAACAACTTGGCAGAATTAGAAGATAGATTTTATCAAAACCTTGAATTTGGAACAGGAGGGCTTAGAGGCATCATAGGAGGCGGAACAAACCGCATGAATACCTGTGTTATAAATAAGGCCACTCAAGGTTTAGCAAATTATTTTATAAAAACCTTCCCCGATAAAGCAAAAAAAGGAACACTTTCTGCAGTTATTGCCTATGATTCACGCCAGTTTTCCGATGTATTTGCAGAAGCGGCTGCCCTTATTTTTGCAGCAAACGGATTTAAAACCTACCTTTTTACCGGACTCCGCCCTACCCCCGAATTATCCTATGCAATCCGCACTCTCGGCTGCGACACCGGTGTAGTTGTAACAGCTTCTCATAATCCTCCGCAATACAACGGCTATAAAGCTTATTGGAATGACGGAGCCCAGGTCATTGAACCGCATGATGAAGGAATCATTGAAGAAGTGAATTCTGTGACATCTGTAAAAACCATAAGCAGAGACGAAGCATTAAAAAACAGTAAGCTTATAATGATCGACTCAGAAATTGATGAAAAATACTGGTCTATGTGCAAGGCACAGCTGTTCCGGCCGGACTTAATTCGTGATAAGGCAAAGGAAGTAAAGATTGTTTACACTCCTCTTCACGGAACTGGAGCTATGCATGTAGAAAAAGTTCTTGGAGACCTTGGACTGGAAGTTATTACTGTTCCGGAACAGAGGGATCCTGACGGAAGATTTCCGACGCTTGAAAAACCGAATCCTGAAGAAGCTCCGGCATTAAAAATGGCTGTTGAACTTGCAGAAAAAATTAAAGCCGATGTTGTAATGGCGACAGATCCGGATGCGGACCGTTTTGGAAGCGCTGTTCCGGGTCCAGACGGCAAATTTGTATTAATTACAGGAAATCAGATGGGCGCACTGCTCACAGACTATATTCTCCTTTCCAGAAAAGAACTCGGCAGAATGCCTGCAAATCCTGCAGTTATACGGTCCATAGTAACGGCTCCCCTGGGAGACAGAATTGCCGCATCCTACGGTGTTGCCCTTGAAGAATGTTTAACAGGCTTTAAGTGGATTGCAGCTGTTATGGCAGATTACGAGAAGACAGGCCGTCATAATTATGTCTTCGGTTTTGAAGAAAGCTACGGATACAATGTTGAAACCGATGTTCGCGACAAAGACGGTATTTCTGCTGCAGCTATGTGTGCAGAAATGACACTCTACTGGCGGTCTAAGAAAAAATCACTCTTACAACGGCTGGAAGAATTATACGCTCAGTTCGGCTACTTTGAAGACAGAGCTATATCGAAGGGATTCCCCGGAGCATCGGGAAGCGCCGTGATGAAAAATATTATGACAAAGCTTAGGACAGAAGGGCTTAAAACACTCGGAGGCAAGAAAGTTACGTTGATTCGGGATATTGGAGAATCCATAAGTTTCTCACCAGCGGATCCTGCCGCAAAAAAAGCGATTCCTCTCCCAAAAAGCAATGTTTTACAATTCTTTCTTGAAGGCGGATCTATTGTAAGTGCACGACCGAGTGGAACCGAACCTAAAATTAAGTTCTATGTAAACTGTGTAATCGACAACAGCGGGAATCTTGATTCTGCAAAAAAAGAAGCTCAAACCCTTTGCTCAGCCATTGAAGCAGAAATCAATGCAGTATTGCAATCGGTTCAGGCCTAACTGATGCAGGATATTAAAAAGTTGCTCCGTCTTTTTGAAGATGGAGCAATATTTACCGCCTTCGACACTGAAACTACAGGTTTGTATCCGGCAAGGGATAGAGTAATTGAAATTGGAGCAGTCAGATTTAGTAAAGACGGCGTTCAGGAACAGTTCTCACAACTGATTAATCCGGAAAAGCCGATGCCTTATATGGCGATGAAGGTAAACGGGATTACCGATTCCATGCTTTGTAATCAGCCTCTTTTTCCAGCCGTCTATCCAAAGTTTGCAGATTTTTTAAAAAGTTCAATTCTTATTGCACATAACACCCGGTTTGATGTTTCTTTTATTAATTCTGAACTTGAAAAAGCCAATCTGCCGGAGCTTAAGTCTCCTCATGTTCCGGCCTATGACACAGTCCGGCTGGCACAAAAGTGTTATCCGCATCTTGGAAAGTTTAATCTTCAATACCTTGCATCGGTACTGATAATACCGGTGTACACCGCACACAGAGCGCTTGATGATGCCCGTGTCTGTATGGAAATATTTTTAAAATGCATGGAAGTTATGCATAAAAAGCATAAAGAATAAGAATCTGGCCAAATTCTATGCTCCCCCAGCCTATTTAGAATCAGCAGCGGGAACTTAGAGCTAATGAAATTATCCTCTTGGAGCTCTAAGCACAGAGGCTAAAGGGATTTAGCCTCTTGGAGCTCTAAGCACAGAGGCTAAAGGGATTTAGCCTCTTGGTGCTTTGGCAGGATCTATAGCATTGCCGTTGAGAAAAACCATGAAATTTACCATTGGTTTACCGTTTATTGCATCAAGTCCGACAGAACCAATGACAGTACCTGTAGAAACGGCATCTCCGATTTTTACTTTTATACCCTCAAGCCCGGTATACACATACATATGATTTGATCTTGATTGAACAAATACTACCTGTCCGAACCCGCGATAAATACCGGCATACATTACAGTGCCGCTTTGAACAGCCTTAACGTCTTCTTTTTCTTCTGCCGTAAGAGCAACACCAGAGATCTTCCCTGAAAGATAGCTTATATCTCTGGCATTAACAGGCCATAAAAGGTTTTTATCTGCATTTTTTTTGGTATCATAGGAGCGGGGATCTACAATTGACATATCTTTTGCATTTGAAGCAATATCTTTCTGTACCGACGCAGTATTTGAAGAAGGAACTGTTAATTCCTGACCCGCCTTGATCAATGACGAATTACTTAATTGATTTAGAATATTTAAGGTGTCAACACTAACGCCTAATTTACGGGCAATGCTGTACATTGTGTCGCCCTTTTGTACAATATAGGTTTCTGTAGGCGCCGTTAGCGAAGAAGGTCCCGGTATTTTAAGTGTTTGGCCGATTTTTAAAACAGCTGTCTTGCCAATACCGTTTAACGCGCATAAGTCGTCAATACTAATTCCATACTGACGGCTGATGCCGTACAAGGTCTCTCCCTTGGCAACACTATGTTCGGAATTCTGTGCAGCTAATAGAAAGCTGCTTCCTGCCAGGAGAATTATTATTACTGCACAATTAATAGTACGTTTCATATCAGTTAACTATCGGCATAAATGATTATTTTTTTTAGGAAAACCGTGCAAAAAAGTTTCCGATTTCAAAGCCGCTGATTTTACTGCCTTCAGGATATATTTTCCTTATATTCTCCCGGCCTTCTCTTAAATGGGCAGAAGTTATTCCGTATTTTATGGAACTGTCGGCCTCAATAAAGGCGGCTGCATGATCTGCGCACCTGACGAGTGCGCCGTCTACCGGTGAAAAAAATACATTATTATACTTTGTATTAAGCTCCTCGAATGAAACGGTTTGAACATTTGAATAGTTTTTTTCTACACAAATACGGTTATCAAATTCATTACTGGTAAAATACAAAAGCTCATCTGCATAAAAATCTTCCATAAGCGGAACAAGTTCTCTTTTTACAATTTCATCTTCAATTTGTTTTACAATAGAGGGCAATCCCTGTGTTGCAGTTTTTACCGGAG
>JAKJFV010000106.1 GCA_022704725.1 Spirochaetota bacterium | reverse complement strand
TACCATGAACTCTTCTGATCCTGTTCCGCCCATGGCGCCCGCATCTGCACGTACAGGAATAACTGATAAGCCCAAACGCTTGAAAATCTTACGGTACGCAATAGCAAAATTATCATAGGTTTCATCGAGACTTTTTTGATCCGCATGAAAGGAGTAGGCATCTTTCATGGTAAATTCCCGGCCCCTCATGACACCGTAGCGGGGACGAATTTCATCGCGGTACTTTGTATTTATTTGATACGCTGTAATTGGAAGCTGTTTATAGGAGGAAAGTTCATCGCGGATAAGAGAAGTAAAAGCCTCTTCTGCGGTAGGGCTTACAACAAGCTCCTGATCGACACGGTTTGTAACGCGGAGCATTCCGGCTCCCATAGTCTCCCAGCGGCCGGATTCTCTCCATAGTTCACCGGGAACAACAACTGAAGGGCGGAACTCAAGGGCTCCTATATTGTTCATTTCTTCACGGATAATATTTTCAACCTTGCGGAAAGAGCGCAAACCAAAGGGCAGGTAGGCAAATAAGCCGTTTCCCAGTTTTCGTAATAAGCCTGCGCGGAGCATGAGCTGGTGGCTGGCGATAACAGCCTCTGCGGGAACTTCCCGTAATGTCGCGATCAGTGTTTGTGATGTTTTCATAGAAGATATTTTACCAAAAAGAAAAGTTTTATGCTATATCCTGCAAATTTTCAGCTGAGGTCCTGCGATTTCTTATTTTTTACTTTAAACATCATTGAATCTGCCTCTTTAAAAAGAGACTCAAAACTGGTATGAACCTCAGGATCATAGACTGCAAAACTGATAATTGCTTATTGCGAAAGATATCCTTCCTTTATTGACTGATATCGTAACCTTTACTATACTGCTTTGTATTATTTTTTAGATTTTGGAGTTACGTATGAGCAGGAAAAAATCTGCAGTAGAACTTTGGATAGACGACCACCGGGAGTTTCTTTTACTCGCCCTCATTATTCCCATTGGAAAAATAGTGTCAGTCGTTGAATCTATAATTGCAGGATTTACGTACCCCGATCCAGCAGATCATCAGCTGAGAGTTGAGCGCATACGGGCCGATGTCGAACACAACTACAGCACAAAAACGGGTGAAATGCTTAGAACAGATAGAAAATCGCAAAGCTCGCTCAATGTGCGCGCTTCTGATAAAACAGCGGCTAAAAAAATTGCCATACGCGGCTTGCGAAGCATTCTCGAAATAAACACACATTCTATGACTGTTACGGCCGAACCCTTTGTCACCATTGGCGACCTCGTAAAATTTTTAGATAAACGCGGCTACGAGCTTACAACTGCAATCGAGATGAAAAAGGCAACAATCGGAGGCTTAGTACTGGCGCTCGGCATGACGACGAGTTCCCACAAGCACGGACTCATGAGCGACATCGTAGAGTCTTACGAAATGGTAAGCGCAGAAGGCAAAGTAATAAAGGCTGTGCGCAATGGAGAAAACAGCGATCTGTTCCGCGCAATCCCCTGGAGCCACGGAACCCTGGGATTTTTAACGTCTGTTGAACTTTCCATTCAAAAAGCTCCGAAGTATGTGAAACTTGTCTACCGCCCTTTTTACAACCTGGATGAATACTGCAAAGAACACACCAGGCTTTTACACCAAAACCCTCCCTGCGATTACCTTGAAGGACAGGTTTTTGGAAAAAACAGAGCCGTCATAATTGAAGGCTATAGAACAGATAGAAAAGATGCTCAGGCAAAAAAGGTAAACAATATAAATCTCTGGTATAAACCTTTTTTCTATAAACATGTCGAAAGCATGCTCAGCTTAGGAGAAGGAAAAACATACTCAGAGCTCGTACCGAATGCAGAATACCTCATGAGACATGACAGAAGCATGTGTATGACCATGGGAAAAATTATTCCCCATGCTAACCATCCGCTCTACCGCGCCCTCTTCGGCTGGATGCTTCCTCCGAACATGAGCCTTCTTAAAGGTTCGCGCCCGCAGGAAGAAAGAAACCGTGCAATACTGCAGCAGGTGTATCAGGATATTGGATTTCCATCAGAACACCTCAAAGAACTCCTGGAACATCTCGACGGCGAGTTCGAGATTTATCCGCTTTTAGTGTACCCGTGCAAGGTCTTTGACTACGGCGGCATGATCCGCCACAAAGGGGAACACGGCAAACAATGGGACGGAACGGTCCGCGAAAAGATGTATTTAAACCTCGGAATCTACGGCTTTCCAAAGGCTGTCCGCAATGGAGATAAAACCTACCGCGTGGTCGAAAAAGTGCGCGAAGTGGAAGCAAAGATTGCGTCTTTTGGCGGATTTCTTCATACCTACGTTGATATTTTTACCACTGAAGAAGAATTCCATACTATGTTCGATCACGGACTTTGGAATGAGATGCGAAAAAAATATAAGGCGGACGGGGTCTTTCCAAGCATCTACGACAAGGTGAAGCCTGAGCTTAACCCCATAGAACTCATGGAAGAAGCTTACAATGAGGCCGTGCAGGAAGGGTAAGGAACGTAACTCTCAATTCCCTTTATAATACTTTAGTGCATCGTCAATAATTTCACGGCTTCCAACTTGCGGGGAAGAAGAGAGCACTACATTTAAATCTTTAAGTGCATCATCTGTTCGGAAATGAATATTATTTTTAAGGCTGTACATATACAATGAAACCCCGCGGTAATAGCGAATGACGGCAGAGTCGGCCCCTATTGCAATGAGCTTGTCCATCGCATCAAATACCAGCTGATAAAAACCTATTTTAAAACATATAATTCCACAGTCGATGAGGATGTCGGGGTTGTTCGGATCGCGCATTACTGCGTTCTGTATTGCCCAGGCTGCGGAGTTGAGATTTGAATAATAATCATTTTCATTGTTTATTTCCGTCCATTCGTATAACCCGCGAGCATACGAAGATTCAAATGAAGACTGGTATTCGAGAGTAAGCGCTCTGTTTGAACCGTTTAAGTAATACATGTATGCAGAAGAGCGGTCTTCTTTAGAGGCAGTCGGCGATGCTTGAGCCCAAAGCCAATAATAGTAAGACTTGCCATATATCATGCGTGAAGCAAGAGATTTCTTTGTTGGATCGAACGAAGAAACAAGAGCAGCTGCCTCTTCTTCTGTCTGTTCATATTTTTTAGCCATACTTATATAATAGAGAGCCTGCTCATAGAAATAGCCTTCTTCAATAAAAGCCTGTGCTGATTGCAGATAGTCTTCACCGCTTACGGTTTTAATCTGTTCTTTTACTTGTACTATACCGTTAAAAATATCTGCAGAGATTGAAAGGTACCCGTCCTTCTTTGCCTGAATTCCTAAATCAGCATACTGTGACAATGCGGTTTTCATTTGATCAGACGTTTTTGCTTTTTCTATAAGAGACTGAATGCCTTTGGCTTTTTCTACATACGGGGCAGCTTTTGCAAATTCCGCTTCTTTACGTTTTAAGGCCATGAGTTCCCAGGTATACGCAAGAGCTGTAGTAAGCATAGAATCTATTACCATGTTATAATTACCCTTGTTCATAAGCTCACAAATACCGGCAATTTCGGCCATAACAGTTTGCGGGTCCGCAGTCTTTTTTAAAGATGCAAGAGAAGTAACTTTGGAAGCTACTGTTTCTTTTCCTTTTAATGCAGGGTAGACCTTAGCATACGCATCAAGCAGAACTCCGGTATCCGATCCGGGACCGGACTGAAGGTCCATCAGTGTTCTTTGAGAAAGCTGCGCTATGATGTCCTGGGAGAACAATAACGCACTCATGGCGAGCATTAAAATACACACCGCACAACTTTTTTTCATAGCAATACTCCTTTCCGGCTTGCGGTAAAACAGTAAACCAAATACACATATTGTATCACACATAAAGAATTTTTAACCGCTAATGGACGCTAATATACACGAAAAAAACACAGACTTTTTTTATGAGAGAAGAAAAAATCTAGAGACTAATCTATCTGTGAATATCTGTGGTTCTACCACTCTTAATTACAATTACTAACAGGGATACTGGTTTGGGAATACAAATATGCACATAGAACTATTTAATATGATCATTATCCTTACCTGCCATAAACGGTACAGCTCCTAAAAGCGACACAGCTCCTGTTACCACAATAATACCTCCAAGTCCGAACCTGTCCGATGCAAGACCGAAAAGCGGAGCGAGTACGAAGGCGCTGAGCGTTACAATGAAGGAAGAAAGCGAAAGCATGGTAGAGCGTACATCGCTTGTAACAAGCCGCTGGAGCTCTGCCTCCAAAACAACAGAAAAAAGAGCCATGAGGCCGTACCATAAGAAATAAAGCGGAATACCGATTACAGACGGTAAAAACACCGTAGAAGCGAACACTACACCCGCAAGAACAAGAAGCACCACTGTCTTTTTTTTCTTTGCATTATCAGCCGAGTCAAAACTGAAGTGCTCTGCGAAAAAACTTCCGAGGCCCTGCACGCCGAACCGTACTGCACTCCACACACCGATGAATACCAGAGGAACACCATAATTATCAAGAGCCCAAAGACCATCGTATTCATCGACAAGACCGTAAGCCCCGCCTGCAAGACCGGATGCGGCTAGTATCATTATAAGAGCCGGTTTTGATTTTACAAGATTGAATATCGACTTAAAAAAATTCTTCATTCCTTCTGTACGTTTCTCTTCATTTTTATACTCTTTGAGCGATAAACCAATAAGCGCAGAAATAAGGGCTGCACCGGAGGAGGCAAGGAGCGTGAGCGACGGAGAATACGCATATAGAATACTGCCTGAGATCATAGCAAGAGCGATGCCTGCCATCTCGATCATCCCGCATATCCCTGCGGCTTTTTCATAAGAAATATGCACGTTTTCGTGCGTTACCGCTTCATACAACAAAGCCTGACGGGAGCCTGAGCAGAATGATTCCTGAACAGCCCAGCAGAAAAAACCCAGAACCGCAAATAAAAAAGAACCGTTAACAAGCCAGAGCAAAAACCCGAGCGCTTTTAAAATCATGCCTATGACCATCATCTTTTTCTTACTCCAAAAATCTGCAAGAAAACCGGTGGGGAGTTCGAGAATGACTACAGGTAGAGCCCAGAACATCATTAATAATGACACATCCATGAGACTGAAACCGCGTTCGGTAAACAGTATGAGATAGACGGGGTAAATCGGCACAAAGCCTTCAAAAAGAGAAAATAAATAAAACTTCAATAATTTCATGTATGTAATCCATTAAGAAAAAACAGACCGGACATTTTTCCAGCTGATAATCCATTTTATACAAATTTACAAGTCTTGTTTACTTTTTGTATAAAGGCAGTCTCATACTTAAGCGTATTAACAGGGCAGGCATCGACGCAGTGACCGCAGCCGACACAAAGACTGTCTGTAACCGGCTCTTTCTTTTTCGCACTTGATGCAACATCTATTGACATGGGACAAACGGTGGTACAAACACCGCATCCTGTACAGGATGTAATATCAGTTGCAATGCGTTGTTTACCCAATTTAGCAATGAGAGAAAGGAATGTTCCAAGCGGACAGTAATGACAGTAGCCGCGCCCGGTCCAAAAAACCCAGAACACCATAGCCGCCATAAGCTCTACAGATAAATACTTAAAGACTTCAAACTGAGCCAGAGCATCCATATTTTGAAAAAGCCGGATACCGCCGACATACAGGAGCCATATAACAGACAGCGTTACGGAAACAAGAAGCATTATCAGTCTAAAAACTGATAAACCCTTTTTTGCAGTGACAGAAAGTTTTTTCTTTTTCCCTGCTAAGGGGAAAGCAGCTGCCCAAATTTCAGAGGCAAAGCCGTTCATAAGACAAAGAGAGGAGCACTGAACGCGGCGGCCGAACAGAAGTGTTGCAATAAAGACAAAGATGTTAATTACAATGAAAAAAACAACAGCAGCACTTATACCGGATAAGCCCCATAAGGGAATGCGGCGGACGTAAAAAGATGAATCATGAGCCATGAGCTGCAGACCGGTTGTAGCCCAGGGGAGAGGCATCGCAGTGTAATAAATCTCGCGGTTTCCTGTAAGTAAAGGAAGAAGGACATGAATTATGACTGCACTGCAGATAAAACCTGCAAGATTGAGTTTATACAGTTTCCGTTTTGCTATATTTGGAAATGCAAAAAGCGATA
>JAKJFV010000105.1 GCA_022704725.1 Spirochaetota bacterium | reverse complement strand
ATTGTCCCTATATGTAAGGTTGACGGCAGGCCTTGCTCCTGAAACTGCTTTTCGCAAAGATCTTTATAATCTTGAAGATTTTCAAGGTAGTAATTACGCCCTAAACCGCTCGTAACTATTGCCAAGTCTCTTCTTTTTTCATTTATTGTTAGCGGATTCCAGCGTGCATTATTTGACCATTCTGTTAATATATCCTGCTTTTGAAGCATTTTCTCATAATTTTTCCTTGCAAGAGCCGGAAGGAGCATCCATTCCATTCTATCGGCCTTTGAAAGAGTATTTTCTTTGACGAATCTATCGTGTTCAAACGGATGAACAACAGCTCTGCTGTGTGCTAATCGCGTCACCATTCGGATCATTACAGGAACATGATTTTTTTCTGATACTTCGAATGCTTCGAACATCATTTCATATGCTTCCTGCTGCGTAGTCGGCTCAAAGCACGGAATCATTGCAAAATCTGCAAAAAATCGGGAATCCTGCTCGCCCTGACTCGAATGCATACTTGGATCATCCGCCACAATGAGAACCAAGCCGCCTTTAATTCCTACGAGAGAAGAATTCATAAAGGGGTCTGCAGCGACATTAAGCCCTACATGTTTCATTGTAACAATGGTTCGTTTACCTGCAAATGATGCTCCTAAAGCAGATTCATACGCAGTTTTCTCGTTGGCACACCATTGTGCAATAGGTCCGGTTCCGTTTTCATATTTTGTTATTAAATATTCTAATATTTCTGTTGACGGGGTACCTGGATAACCAAAACCGGCTGAAAGACCGGCGTGAATCGCTCCGAGGGACAGAGCTTCATCTCCTAACAATACTAAATCACTCATCGTTAAAACCTCATCTATATTTGTTTGAGTATACCAAGAGAGTCGAAAGCTGTAAAGACTTTATTCTTTACAAAACTACAATGAGAACGGGAGTTTGATGTTCTTAGTTTCCATGTTTCATTAGTAACTTGCTCATACATTCGTGAAAGGTATAATAGTCGCTGACATAAGGATAAAAAATATTAAGCCCTGCTTGAAGGCAACAGCGGATATTCATCAAGGAATGATAATAATCTTAAAAAATACGGTTTCTCCTCTCCAACTATCCTTAATATTCTTTTTGCATAGTGATATTTTCCACTATACTTCCAAATATCATTTGCCTTCACCAATCCTGCTGTTCGGGGATTCTCATCGATATAGTTGAAAACAAATAAATATTGACGAAGAGTATGAAGAATGCGGGAAAAATAACGTTCACCCCATAAATGTCCTGTACGTCCAAGTTTTTTATTTACAGACATGGCAAAGACACTCATAATCCACTGCATTATTCTTGATAAAGATTCGTTTTTCAGTGGCCTTAGAATCAAGTGATAATGGTTACCCATGATGACAAAATTTTCTATGATAAAATCAAATTTCTTTTTTGCACGAATAAGTATCTGTTGAAAAAGTTCTTTCATATGCTCAGACTCAAGCAGCATTTCCTTATTATTTATACGGGCACTTACATGGTAAACAGCACCCTTCTGTATTTGGCGGTTCTTTCTCATAACATAGTTATAGTCCTAGACCAGAGGTTTTTTTGCATAAGTTAGATTTTTTTTTAAGCTCTGTCCCCATAATTCGGATTTACCTTGTATGAAGCAATTTTTCAGTATACAATATGCGCTATGCAGAAACAATTATCTCAGTTAATAGAAACGTTTACGTACGAATCAATCTCAGACTCTTCAATAAATCCAATCATTTCATCCCTTGCCTTCGATTCACGTAATGTAAAACTCGGAAGCTTATTTTTTGCTTTACCTGGAACCCATGTTCATGGAAATGCTTTCATTGCTAAAGCAATAGAAAAGGGTGCCGTAGCAATTATATATCAAGATGATTTACCCAATGAAGCATTAATAGCAGCATCACAATATGAAAATGTAAACAGATGTCTCGGTACAGCAAATTTTGGTGCAAGTATGGATCAAGAAATGGATTTGAATGCTATATTTGGCCCGGTTGTCTTCATAAAGGTGAAAGATAGCCGTTTTACAATGTCGCCGGTAGCTGATGCCTTTTATGATACGCCTTCTTCGAAATTATGCATCATTGGAATAACAGGCACAGAAGGAAAAAGCAGTACAGTTTCAATTATTTGGCAGTTATTACTTCTTTCAGGTAAGAAAGCTGGATTCATCTCAACTGTTCAATATTCGCTTGGGGACAGAGCTATTGATAATCCTGAGCATCAAACTACTCCGGAAGCGCCAATAATCCAGGAAAAACTTTTCCAAATGGTTCAGAATGACTGCGAGTATGCTGTGATAGAATCCTCATCACATGGTCTTTCATTAAAAACAAATAGGTGCGGGAACATTAGATATGATGCAGTTGCGGTAATGAACGTAACTCATGAACATTTAGAATTTCACGGATCCCTTACGCAGTATGCTTCTGACAAAGCTAATTTGTTTAAGTCTCTTGATTTATACCACCACGATAAAGTGATTAGAGGAAAAAAGATCGCTGTCCCCTCTTTCGGAGTTGTAAATGACGAAGATCACATAGCCCGTTCATTTTCTCAAGAAACCTCAAAACCGGTCTTTGCTATCACTACGTTTGGCAAAGCTGGAGGAAAGGCTAAAGTACCCGATAAAAGCGGACTCCCCTGCTTGGAAGCCCATAATATTGTCCCGGTAAAAAATGGAAATTTCTTTGATTTGAAAGGAACAGATTTTTTATCAGAAACGCTTAATGTGTTTATTCCCCTACCGGGCGCCTTTAATATATACAATGTGATGACAGCCCTCATAATTGTATCTAAAATACTTCAAAAACCGATAACAGATTACTCAGCTTCAATCAGGCGACTCATACCCATAAAGGGAAGAATGACCGAAATAAATAAGGGACAGCCCTTTGAAGTTATAATTGACTATGCCCACACACCATCATCATTTAGCACTATCTATCCTCCTATTAGGGACAGAGCTAAAGGAAAAATTATCTCTGTTTTCGGATCAGGAGGTAATAGGGATATTAAAAAAAGACCTGAGCAGGGTGCAATAGCGGCTCAATACAGCGATATTGTAATATTAACAGATGAAGATCCTAGGGATGAAGATTCTATAGCACTTTTAGGCATGATAGCAGAAGGATGCAGAAATCCCTATAGCTTTGGGGTTTGTCAGGGGACAGAGCTTCACTGCGATGCATCAGATTCCGCCCTCTATTTAATTCCGGATCGACCCACAGCTATAAGAAAGGCATTTTCATTAGCACAAAAAGATGATATCGTTTTATTACTAGGAAAAGCTCATGAAAATTCAATTATATATTCAGATTATACTATGCCTTATGATGAAATCATCGAAGCGTGTGCAGCCCTAGCCGAAATAGGATACAAAGAAGGGTAATATGTTTACCGCATTACTGTATGGCGCAAGAAAAGGAGAACACAAAATTTCACTTTTATTAGAATCATCACTTGTTCGAAATATTGATATATCAAACAATACCATAATTCTTATTAAAATTTCAAAACAAGCCCTATATTTTTTTTTAAAATTCATCACAAACTGATAGAATTAAGGGCTACAACAATGCAGTTTTAGAGATTAATGAAATCGATTCGATTATATCAATTCTTACAGGGGGGGATGAGGGACAGAGCTGCTATCATTAGCAATCGATCGCTCAAATAACCGTAATGCACGTAAAACAAACAGAAAAAAAATATTTAAATGTATAGCTAATATAGCGTTCTAACTTAGTTACCAGGAGTTACACTAATATGCGTATTCATTTCTTTAAGCTTCATGTAGGGGGAAATGGCTTTATTCTTATAGATGTCTCAGAACATGCTGATATAAAGCCTGCTTTGTTTAGTCAGATTTCTCACAGCATCTGTGATAGACGGTACGGAGTCGGTGCCTCTGCGTGCTTATTCTTATCAACCGATAACACCTTGCGTTTTTTCCTTCCCTCGGGCGACGAATGTGCCGAAAGTTTGGACGGACTGTTTTGTGCAGCTAGATTTGCCTTCGACTCTGGAAGAATTACAAGGGAATTAAACAGAGAAAACTCAGTTGTTTTTAAAACGATGCACGGGGACAGAGCTTTAAAAATTATATCATCCCGTGAGTTTAAGCTTTCCCTTGGAAGCCCTTTTTCATTAGTCTCAGGTAAAGTAATTGATCAAAATTCTTCTGGAACAGTAGAAACTTTTTCGGTCGAAGACAAGCCTGTATGTGTATCGGCTTTTCATATTAAATCCGATATTATTTGTGCGCACCCCTCTGTCACTAGTACAGATACTTTTTTTAAGTTTTACACAAAAATAAGACAAAACTTTTCGGGGAAAAAGGTTTATCTTGTTTTTTCACGCAGTATAACCCGAGAAATACTATCAATAAGAACAATTAAGCGGGGAGCATCCACATCTACAGCAAGCGCAGCGGCCGCACTCGTTTCCTCCGTTCTTTCCGGAGGCTCTGAAACAGCAGCGCTGTGTGTATTTGAAAAAGGTAGTCCGCTGCTCGAAGTACAGCAGGCAAAACTTAGTGAAGATATTGATAATTCACGCAAAATCACGATTCTCTGGGATACTTCCGCTAACGAACTTTATGCCGTAGCAAGCGGTGCATACCTATTTGAAGGATTCTATGAAACAAGGAGCACTACATGACAGATACCACAATGAATCACCATGAATATTCGAAGGATTGTTTTTTTTCTTCGTTAGCTGATATTAAGGATAAGAAAATAACTATAATGGGACTTGGGCTTAATGGAGGAGGAGAGGCCTCTGCACGTTTTTTTGCAAAACATGGGGCTTACCTGACCATAACCGATATGAAAACGGAGGATCAGCTGCGCAGTACCTTGGATGCACTTGAAAAGGATCCTGAAATTGATCAAAGCCGCATCCGGTATGTATTGGGCACACATGAGATCGGAGATTTTTCTGAGGCCGATGTAGTTATAAAAAACCCCGGTGTAAAATTTGATAATAATATGTATTTAGCTGCGGCGAAGCATATTGAAACTGATATTTCAATTTTTCTGCGTTTTACAAAGGCGCCAATAATTGCGGTAACCGGCAGCAAGGGAAAATCATCAACAGTGAGTGCAATTCATTATGGGCTCACACAGGCAGGTTATACTTCCTTTTTAGGGGGAAATATTACCGTCAGCCCTCTTACTTTTTTGGATAAAACTACTCAAGACACTCCAGTAGTATTAGAATTGTCAAGCTGGCAGCTGTCTGATTTACGGGGAAGAAAGGTTTTAAAACCCAAAATCTGTATATTAACAAAAATTGTTCCTGATCACCAAAACTGGTATGGTTCCATGGACGCCTATGTTGCTGATAAAAAACTTATTTATGCGGATCAGGACTCTTCAGATATTACAATTTGTGCAGCCGATGACCAATGGGGAGATGTTTTTGCAAAAGAAACTAAGGGAACTGTTATAAGATATGCCCACACACCCTTTTCTGCTTTATCGGAAAAGGGGGCATGGATCGATAATGAATGTTTAGGATGGAGCTCTGTCCCCGCTCATCATTCAATATGCAATCTTTATAACCTTACGGGGACAGAGCTGCTGAAAAAAACTTCAGAGCCGGAAATTATCCTTAGGGATTTGATCGTCCCGGGACAGCATATGAGAGAAAACGTCCTTAACGCTGCATTGATTCTTCACATTCTTGGAACTAAACCTCTAAATATTCAAAATATTATGAAAGGATTCCCCGGAATTCCTCATCGCCTTGAATTTTTTCACAGCTGGAATATAAATCAAAATAAAAAAATACTCTTCTACAATGATTCAGCTGCAACTGTACCAGAAGCAGCCGCAGCCGCTCTTGGATCTTTTGAAAAACCTGTACACCTGATTTGCGGAGGAACTGATAAAGTGTTGGACTTTATTCCTTTAGCGCAGTGCGCAGGCAAAGCCTGCTCCATCCACCTTCTAGCCGGAACCGGGACCGAGAAACTCATTCCGATGCTCAAGGCAAAGAGTATCAGCTATGAGGGTCCGTATTCCAGTTTAAAAGATTTATTGCTTAACCTGAAAAGATATCTATCAGTACATAGCGATAATTATAATCAGGAAGAAATTGCGGTTCTTTCCCCTGG
>JAKJFV010000104.1 GCA_022704725.1 Spirochaetota bacterium | reverse complement strand
GTCCGTGTGCACTAAGCTCGGTAGAGCTTTGCGCCTGTGGTTAATCCTACCTGTGTGTTCTAAGTTCGCAGAACTTAAAGTTCGTAAAAAATCAGAGGTTCGTTGGTTCTCTATATTATCGATTGACGTTATTAACGCTTCATGATACTATCAATCATGATTGAATCCTTCAAGGATAAGGAAACTCAAAAAATTTGGAATGAAGTTTACTCAAAGAGATTCCCAAAAGAAATACAGAGACTGGCAATGAGGAAACTCATTTTGATTCACAGAGCTAAAGATATAAATGATTTGAAGATTCCTCCTGGTAATAGACTTGAGCAATTGTCAGGTGATAGGAAAGGTCAATATAGTATTCGCCTTAATGATCAATGGAGGATTTGCTTTGTATGGAACAATTGCACAGCAAGTAATGTTGAAATAGTGGATTACCATTAAAACAGGAGTAAAGTATGGAAAAAATACCATTAGTAACACCGGGAGAGATTTTATTAGAAGATTTTCTACTTCCAATGAACATAACAGCATATAGATTAGCAAAAGATACAAACGTCTCTGCTACAAGAATTTCTCAGATATTAAAAGGATCTCGCAAAATCACAGCCGATACAGCGCTTAGGTTTTCAAAGTATTTTGGCAATTCTGCAGATTTCTGGCTTGGAATACAGGATGAATATGATTTACGTGAAGAACGAAGAAAAATTGCAGCAGAATTAGCAGAAATTCGCCGCTATAAAGTTTCATAATAAAATGAGAAAAGACCACAGATAGATTCATCCACAGATATTTAAGCTCTTCTAGCTTTAAGCTCTTCTAGCTTTAAGATTCCGCAGATAATAAAAAAAAATACTACATTCTATTTCTTGATATAAAAAATATCTGTGTTTACTAAGATCAAAGATCTTAGTAACTGTGTTCATCTGCGGTAATATCTTTCTTCTTTATCCCAATCTGCGTCATCTGCGGATAAAAAATCTGTGTTTACTAAGATTAAAGATCTTAGTAACTGTGTTCATCCGTGGTATTTTTCTCTTAACTCACAATGCCTAAAATCTTTAAGCTCTTTGAGCTTTGTCATCTGCGGATTCTCATACTCTTCGCGTCTTTGCGTGCCCTTCTTCTTCCTGCGAGCTATCACTCTATGTGCTCCGTGGTTATTCTTTTTCCCATTCCCTGTTCTGCCCGAACATCCGTGTTATCTGTGTCTGCGAAGCAACTGTGTTCATCCGTGGTTTCTCTTTTGCGTTTATTCGCGTCCATTCGCGGTTAAATTCTCTTCTTCATCCTCTTTGCTTCTTTGCGTGAGCCTATTTTACCGCCTTTAGGGTGTCGGAGGCGAGCAGTGTTACAAGACCGTCAGAGGATGTGACGCTTATGCCTTTTTCGCTTATAACGATGGGGCTTGCCGGATCCACGGTAATATCAGACTTTAAGGATAAGGCTAGATCAAAGGTGTATCTGCCCAAATACCACTTTCCGGCCGATTCCATCACAGCGAACACAAATTCAGTGTTATAGGCAAGCATAGATTTTTCACTGATAATTTCACTGCTTTCTTTAATTATTTCCATTGACCGGCTGTCAAGAATTACAAGTTTAACAGCAGCATTTCCGCCGGTTTTTCCTGCAATTGCAATAAATCCCTTATCAGTTTGAACTACCTGACGGTTTCGAATAACATTCACCGGAGATTCTTTTACGACTTTTCCTGTTTCTACATCAAAAAGAACCATTGCGCTTAATAAGTTTGTCTGATCTATGAGTTTTAAGCCGTAAGTTGTGTCCATGACAGCAAGGAGGTCGGCATTTGCAAGGAGTTCCTGCTGATCTTTTGCAATTGATATGCGGTCTGTCTGCGCCTCGGAAGTTTTTTTGTCCGCTATAACCTGTTCTTCTTTTGCAGTGGTTTTTAATGCCTCTGCTTCTTCTTTAGCTTCTGCAACTTTATCTTCCTGTTTTTCTACTGTTTCTTTCTGTGCTTCGGCTTCTTTTTGTTTATCTTCAGCCTCTTTTTGAGCCTGTTCATCGCCGGGATTTGCATCGGCTTTTTTCTGTGCAGCTAGAGCATCGGCTTCGGCTTTTTTAAGTTTTTCCTCTTCCGCCTTTCGTTTTGCCTCTTCTTCGGCAGCTTTTTTCTGTGCATCTGCAGCAGCTTTTTGCGCGTCAGCAGCAGATTTCTGCGCAGCTTCTGCTTCGCGCTCTTTTATGTCAACCATATCTTTTCTGGCATCTATCTCTTTAGTTTCAGTTTCCTGCATGGAAGAGACAACCTGTTTATCAGAAATTATTGAGGTGTCGATTGTTCCCAATCCGCCTTCCAGATCCGAAAGAGGTATTACTATTTGGGTTTTTCCGGGCCATTCTTCATAATTAACTGATAATCCGGCCTTTGAACTTTCCAGGTGCTGCATCACAACAGTTTTATACTTTGAAGTAAAAACGTCCATTTTCGAGCGGTACACTGCATTATATACCGTAATAAAAACTGATAACGTTTCGGCATCTTTTTCGGTGTATCCGTATGCTGCAGATAAATACGAAGATAGTATGCGTCTTAGATTTCTAATGTGGTCAACACCTGCATTAGGTCCGAGAATAAGAATGTCTGCATCAAGTTTTTCTTTTACAGAAGGATCTACTGCATGAATAACATAATAGAGTTCTCTGTTTCCAAAACTTCCGGGAATTCCCAGATTGTTTTGTGTAACAGCCGGCGAGAGTGATGAACCTATGCTTTTAATTTGATCAGCGGTATTAATCACAGCATGAGGTCCTGTATAGTTTATGAACACAATTGAGTCTGCTGTACCTGCAGATTCCAATTCGGTCTTGTCTACTTCAAGGGCATAGGCTGTTACTGCACACATAACGATAATTAGCGTAAGCATTATTTTTTTCATCATTCCTCCAATTTTTTTAAGGACGCACTTTTAAAAATTATACCACACCTGGGATGATTTAGCTATATTTCTAATTCTATAATTTTTTCTAAACTTTTTCTTGCATAATTCTGCACCGATGTGCTGTATTTTGAACTTAAAAGAGAAACTAATATATCTTTACCTCTTCTCATAAGTGCAGGACGGCCCATAAATCTGCATAATTCTACTACGGTGTCGCAGTATGATGCCAGCATCTGATCGCTGCCGCTTCTCTCCTGTATAAGTTTTTTAGCCACGGCGTCCATAATTTCGCCGTCTTCATCGTAGGCGCACCGGTGTACTGCCTGCAGTACGCTTCTAATAATACTGGGATCTTTTTCGCGTTCAAGTATAAAAGGCCAAAAAGACGAAAACTGCGCTGTTCCGAACAGAGATGCCGTTGTAATATCAGAAGTGATGGTAACGGCATTTACCTCGGAGCTGAGTTTCCGTCTTTCCTGTTCGCTTAGCATATAGTAGTTTTGTAAGTTTTCAAGGTAATAGCTGGTTCTGCTCATAAGAGGCCCTTCTGATGTTCCTGCATCTTCTTGAGTAAGCAGTATTTGAGCCTGCCGGTATAATTCTATTCCTGTTTTTTCTAATGGTTCATAGGGATAATTGCGCTTTGCCGCATACCGGGGCTCTAGTGTTTGTACACGATAGGCTCTTATTGTCCAATCATTGTGGCACACAACAAAAAGACCGCCTTTTGTAATTGTAGTAAATAGATTTTTATAGGAGCTTATATCTATATTTTTTTCAACGACACCGTCTTTTGTAATACATACCAAAGATGCTGAGGTTTTAACAATTGCATATTCGTTAGAGGCCTCACATGCAAGCACCGGGTTTTCAAAAACAGAGGTACTAACCCACAAGGCTCTTTGTTCTCCATACAAAAAGCGTGCGGCTCTTCCGTTTTGCAAAAAAACAAGCATTGTACCGTCCCAATCATACAGTGAAAGAGGGCTGTCATCCTCCAGACCGATACTCCATTTTGTTTCGGCACTGCCGTCTATGACCGAACACATTGCTATAGATCCTGTGGTAAACCCGAGAATTATACCCTCTGAAGTCTCCACAGCACAGCTTATAATGCCGGTAAAAACAATTTCTTCCAGTATTTTCCCAAAGGGCGATATGCGAAGTGCCGTGCTTTTACCGCTTATTTCTTTTTTTTGTATATGAAGCAGGGATCCGTCATTCAGCGTCATAAGTTCCATTCTGCCTTCTGTTATGCCTATTCTAAAACGGCGTAAACCGGTAAGCGTGTAGGATGAAAGAAAGAATTTCTCTTTTACAAAAACTCTGCCGTCAAAACCGGGAAAGGGTTTTTCGATTATCGGGCTTGGTGTTTCTTCTGACCATAAAAGGTTTCCGCTGGGGTTATAGAGGCTTAACGTTGTTCCCCCGGCGGTAAATATGAAGTCTCCGGTAAAACTGGATGATAAGCCTTTTTCTCTTGTATTCATGGGTTTTTGCCAAAGTACTGTTCCGCTCTCGGAAAATGCTGTTAATAAGCCCCCGTCAGTAATTGCGGTAAATCCGAACGATGCCGGTGTCAGAGGCGCTATGACTTCTCCTGCAAGTACGGTCTGCCAGTTTCTATACCCGAGTTCATCGGCTGCGCTAAGAAAATCAGCTGGAAAAAGTATTAAGATGTATACTAATATAGACAGAAAGCTTAGTTTTTTATACATATTGCTAAACTTTCTATATGACTTGTCTGCGGGTAGTAATCTAATGCATACAGGGCTTCAATACTGTATCCGTTTTTTATCAGTTCAGCGCAGTCACGGGCTTGCGTTGCAGGATCGCAGGACAAGGAGATAATCAAAGGAATAGAAGAACGGGCTAGAAATTGCCTCACTTCTTTTTCCATTCCGCTTCGAGGAGGATCAATAATTACCGCGTCGAAGTTTTTTTGTGATGCTGTTTTTATCCATTGAGCACCGCTTAATCCATAGGAACTGTGAGGAATTGATACAAGGTTTTTTTCTGCATAGACAACGGCGTCTCTATTATGTTCTACAAGGGTTACGTGTTCTGCTTTTTCTGCACAGAGGGCAGAAAGGGTACCGGCTCCGCCGTACATATCGAGTACTTTTAAACCTTTTGGAAGATGCTTACTAATGAGCTGCGCTGTTTTTTCAAGCATCTCTACATTCGACTGGAAAAATCCCAATACATTAAAAGCAAGTTCTTTATCCTGTACAAGAATCTTTACTTCCTCATCTTCTTGTATAGTTGTACCTTCGTATATCTTACGTTTACCGCCTGTTTTAATTTTTTTCCCCCGGCGCATTTGAGGTACGGTCTCATACTTTTCTATTACGCGGGAAAATATATAGCCCTTGTCTGAATTCATTATTTTGCTGCTGCCGAATACCTTCACTTTTCCCTGCATTTTTTCACTGCTTAAAAAGTCATTGACAGCATCATCGGCAACAAGGCAGTGAGGTATGCTGACGATACTGCTGCTTTTAGCTCCTTTTAATCCGTTCGATTCAAACTGATACCTGTTCCGGTAGCCGAGACTTTTCCCGCTTACAAGTTCCGCAGGGAATTCAAGACCCTCACGTTTAAAAGCATGTTCTAAAATTGAAACCCGCAGGCTTCTCTGATACGTATCTTCAGCATGCATCAGGTTGCATCCGCCGCAAACACCGTACAGAGGGCAGACCGGCTCTATTCTATAAGGAGAGGGAGTAATAATTTTTTCTAAAAAAGCTGTGCTGTAGTCCTTTTTATCCTGAACTATTCGTATGCTTACTTCTTCCTGCGGAAGAGCTCCTGCAATAAAAACAGTTTTTCCGTCGATTTTTCCGGACGTCATGCCCCCGTGAAACATTTTATCGGTTATAATTACAGTATTCATTATACTTGTACTATACCAGAAAAACCTTTGTATGAGGAGTGTTATGTATGGAGATTGCTCACAAAACAGAATTAGTCACCGCTTCAGACGGTGCAAAACTGGCTTTACACAGCTGGATCCCGCAGAATTTCAGCGGTTGTGTGGTTCACATTAGTCACGGTATGGCTGAATATGCACTCCGGTACGGCGGTCTTGCCCGTTTTTTAGCAGAGAAGGGTATGGCTGTTTTTGCTCATGATCACAGAGGCCATGGACAGTCCATACAGGATTGCGCCCCTATGGGACACCTTGCAGACAAGGACGGGCTCCAGCGGGTTACCGATGATCTAAAAGAAATGATCGAGT
>JAKJFV010000103.1 GCA_022704725.1 Spirochaetota bacterium | reverse complement strand
CCCATATGATTGTAAATCATAGTTAAGTTTTTCATTGAAACAGTATCATAAGTATATGTTTGCAGAATATTTTCATACAATTTTACGGCTTCTTCATAATCACCTTTTTTTCCGCAAACATAGGCAAGTGAAGACATAAGGGATGAATTATCGGGATCCTGCAGTAAAAGAGAGGTAAACATTTCATATGCTGTTGAATAGTCCCCTGTTTGGGTATAAATTCTAGCCATTTTATAATTACAGCTGTTTACCAATTCACTGCTTCCCTTTGCTTTGCTGTAGTATTCAAGGGCTTTAATATAGTTTTTATTAGTATAATATTGCTCTGCTATTGCATAATACTCTGAATACATTTCCTTCATGACTACAGAAGATGTAATACATGAATAGAAAAAAAAGCAGAGCGCAAATAACACAGGAATAATTTTTTTCATTATCTATTGCCCAGCACTGTTTGTTCTATTTTACGCAGCTGGGATCGATACAGACCCGAAATATCAGATCCGTAATCTGCAATAAGCTGAATAATATTCCGAGGAATTTCATCATTGTCACGGCCGTTTAAACGGTCGCCGGCATCACCTAAGCCTGGCATAATATAGGCAGATGAGTTTAATACAGGATCCATCCAAAGGGTGTAGCATGTACAGTTTTCAAGAGCCCGAACAACCCGCAGACTGCCCTTAAGGGCTGCAATTACATTAAAAAATTTTATAGACTTTGGTTTAACGCCCTGTTCCAATAAGTATTTTACTACAGTAACTAATGATCCGCCTGTTGCATTCATGGGATCTGCAAAAATAAGGTCTTTACCGTTGAGCTCTTCTATATCAAAAAATGAATTCTTAAGATCCAGAACGTATTCCATATTTTCTTCTTTTTTTGAATCATCACGCTTAATTTTAAACAAGGCAAAAGGTGTTACATAGCCGTGAGAAGAATACTCTTCAATCTCCTTTGACATAATCATTGAAGGAAGTAATGCACCGCGCAGCATAACGCACATAACTGTATTCTCAATTTTATAATCAATATCCGGTATTTTGTGAACTGAGTAATTTTGAACAGGTGTTGTAACAGGAGTTTTAACTACAAGATAATTTTTGTTATCGCTGTGATTTCCGGTAAAAGCTAAACGGAAAAGCATTTCATACGCTCTCTGACTGTAATACAAAAACTCCTGATGCCCTGTGCGAATATCTCGAAGTTTTGCAATTACACGGGAAGCTTCTGCATGACTTTCTTCTTCAGTAATGAATGAAAATACCTGCAGGGAAGGTACTTCGGTACAAATCGTCTGCATTATGTGACCCATTTCATTAAAAATATCTATCACCTTTTTTTCTTCCGCTGCAATAGTGGTACTGAATCCCCCGGATGCAATTATCTTGAAAGACCTCATGACCTTTTCATACAGTACATCCATTTGAGATAAATACTGTTGATCTTTTTCAGTTAGGTAACCGTCCAAAGATTCCGCCTTCAAGATAATTTTCGAATTCATATATTCCTCCTAGAATTTCATACCAAGTAATGTATCTAAAGAAAGGACTACGCCTTGTAAACTTAGATGCGTATCTGCCTTTTGTATAATTTCAATTTGACTGCCCATTGAGGCAAGTTTTAAAAGTGCAGCAGAAGCTTTCACTGCCCTGACATCCTTAAAATACAAATCTATGTCTGCCGAAAATTGAGCAGGTTTACCGGGTATATAAACTTCTGATGCAACAGCAGTTGCATCTTCTAATGCTAATTGTACACCAAGACCAATAATTTTTGGGAGTAAAACACCCGGATCCGGTACATATGATCGTATTTTTGCATCGTCATCCTTATTGGTCACTGCATCAAGTGCATATTGAGGCCAGTCAGAAGGAGGGGGATTGTAAAAAGACGTAAGCATCGGTTCTATTGTATTTGAAGAAAGAAAGATAATCGAAGAGTTCGGGAGAGCAAGAGAAATACCGCTTGAATGAACATAGGAAGTCTGTTTTATCATTTTTCCGGCAGCAACGGGAAAAATCAATTTTTCCTTAGTCCATCCCTTATTCCGTGTAAAAGCAGAAGTAATGAGCGGAGGAAAATTACCCTCTGCGCACAGTTCAATACTTTGATTTTCATTTGTGTCGTCTAATCTAATACCTACATACAGGTTTCTGGTTCTATCAAGTATTTGGTTTATTTCGCTGTCTTTCATTTCAGGCGACATTTTTTTGAGCATAGCGGACAAAATAGTTCTATTTTTCTGAACATTAAGCGAAATATATATATCATTATCAGACGACAGGAAGGAAAAATAGCTGATATCTTCATACACAGGAACCGCCGCACAACCTGCAAGAAGAATAAGCAGTGTAAAAACCGGAAAGATTCTTAAAAATTTCACAGTAAAATCTTTACGCTTTTTCAATTTTTGCACTCCACATTTCTTCTCCCGCTTCAACAGTTATAAAACCTTCTGCTGCGTCTGTCCAAAGCATTTTTACAGCTAAAGTTTCACTGGCTATGTAGTCGCTGAACATTGTGTAAGCCGATTTAAGCGCTTGACTGCCGGAGATTTTCAGTATAATTCTGTCGGTAACTTCCAGTCCGGATTCTTTACGCAAATTTTGGATGCCGCGTACAAGATCTCTTACATTACCCTCCATTTGGAGTTCTTCGGTAATTTCAGAATCCAGTGCAACAGTTAAGGTTCCTTCATTTACAACTTTAAGCTGTGCCTTTTCCAGTCTCTCAATAATAATTTTGTCAATATCAATATCAACGGAAGTGCCTTCCACATCAATACTGATAGTAGATCCGTCAAGAATAGACTGAATGGTGTCCTGATCAAGTCCGGCAATTACAGAAGAAGCAGCCTTCATTAGCGGGCCGAGGGCTTTTCCTAAGGTTTTAAAATTAGCCTTTGCCTTATATTCGACAAGTTCATCTTCCCTTTCATGGAAAACGACTTTTTTGACATTCAGCTCTTCCCGTATACTCTCTTCCATTTCCAATAACACTGCTTTTTCATCAGGATTTCTTGTTACAAATTCGACGCTTTTTAGAGGCTGTCTAATTTTTAAGTTAAACTGATACCGTAAGGATCTTCCCATAGAAACAGCTTTTTGAACTGTGTCCATTTTGAACTCTAGATCCAAATCGCGTTTTGATTCATCAAAGGCAGGATAATCATTAAGATGGACAGATTCCGGTTCAGATGCCTGTTTTAGGTTAAGATACATAGACTCTGTAATAAAAGGAATTACGGGTGCAGCGACCTTTGAAAATGTTTTTAAAGCATAATACAGTGCTTCATAGGCTTCTTTTTTGTCGCCGTCATTCTCACTTTTCCAAAATCTTCTTCTGCTTCTTCTAATATACCAGTTATTTACCTGGTCAATGTAATAAACAATAGGATCTATAGCTTTTGAAAGATCATATTCATCCATTGCATTAGTAACATCAAATATGAGCTTCTGAGTAATTGATAAAAGCCAGCGGTCAAGAGGATTAGTCGGCAGATCTGTGTCAAATGCATGACCGCCGGCTTGAATACCGTCAATATTTGCGTATGTTATAAAAAAGCTGTAGCTGTTCCAAAGCGGTATGAGAATACCTTTAAGGATGTCTCTAACTCCGTCATCGCTGTATTTTAAATCATCTGCTTTTACAACAGCAGAATGCATTAAAAATAAGCGTATAGCGTCTGCGCCGAACTGCTTAACTGCTACAGCAGGATCTGTATAATTACGCAGGCTTTTTGACATTTTTTTTCCGTCAGAAGCAAGAACAAGCCCGCTTACGATGCAGTTATTAAAAGCAGGTTTATCGAATAAGGCTGCAGCCAGAACTGTAAGAGTATAAAACCATCCTCTTGTCTGATCCAAACCTTCAGATATAAAATCGGCAGGGAAATGCTGCTCAAAATAGTCCTTGTTATCGAACGGATAATGGTTCTGTGCATATGGCATAGCACCGGATTCAAACCAGCAGTCAAGTACTTCCGGTATTCTGCGCATAGATGAACCGCATTCACAGGGAATAGTAATCTTGTCGACAAAGTGTTTATGAAGATCTTCAGGATATATTCCTGACAGATCCTTTAATTCATCACGGCTGCCAACGCAAATAGTTTTACCGCAATCTTCACACTTCCATACAGGTATAGGATTACCCCAGTATCTGTTTCTGCTTATTGCCCAGTCCCGTGCTCCTTCGAGCCATTTACCAAAACGTCCGGATTTAATGTGATCAGGCTGCCAGGTAATCTTATAATTAGCAGTAAGCAGTTTGTCGCGGATCGATTCAACACCCACAAACCAGCTTCCGACAGCACGGTAAATTAGTGGACTTGAACATCTCCAGCAATGAGGATAAGAGTGAAGTATTTGATCTCTTTTTACAAGTTTACCTTCAGATTTTAAACGATCTATAATATCTTTATCACAGTCTTTTACAAATCTGCCTGTAAAATCGCTCACTTCAGCTGTAAATTTACATTCAGAGTCAACAGGACAAATAACAGGTACACCGGTACCTTTAAACACCTTATTATCTTCTTCGCCGAATCCTGGAGCTGTATGTACTATTCCTGTTCCGTCTTCTGTAGTAACAAAGTCTCCGTTAAATACACGGAAAGCACCCGCTGATCCATCTTCATTTGTATGCAATGCGGAAAAATACGGGAATAAGGGTTCGTATGTAAGCCCCAGCAGTTCACTGCCTTTTTTAGTCCAGACTGTTACATAATCTTCCGGATTTTTGTAATAGGCGCCTAAACGGGCTTTTGCCAGAATGTAAAAATCTTCACCGTCCTTAACCTTGACGTAATCAACATCAGCGCCCATGGTAAGACCAAGATTTGAGGGAAGGGTCCAGGGAGTTGTCGTCCATGCAAGAAGATAGGTATTTCCATTTAAAAGATTCTTGTCTTCTTTGATCAGTTCCTCACCTGCTCCGGTTACCTTGAAACGGACCGTAATTGCAGGATCGTGAACATCCTTATAACCGCCTAAGTTTAATTCATGATTTGAAAGAACTGTCGAACAGCGGGGACAATACGGCAGAATATAATGACCTTCATACAGTAAACCGTTTTCCCATAGTTTTTTTACAACCCACCAAATGGATTCCATATAGGCAGGTTCCATGGTTTTATAATCATTGTCAAAATCAACCCATCGGCCGAGCCTTGTAATAGTCTGTTTCCATTCTTCAACATATCGCAATACACTTGAGCGGCAGGCTTCATTAAATTTATCAATACCGAATTTTTCTATATCTGTTTTTGAATTTAAACCTAATTCTTTTTCTATGAGATTTTCGACCGGAAGACCATGACAATCCCAGCCGAAACGGCGTTCAACCTTTTTGCCCTTCATTGTCTGGTATCGGGGAATTATATCTTTAATTGTGCTTGGAATAAAATGACCAAAATGAGGAAGACCTGTTGCAAAGGGGGGGCCGTCATAAAAAACATATTCAGGGCTTTCAGCTCTAATTTCTATTGATTTTTTGAAGATACTATTATCTTCCCAAAATTTTAAAACTTTTTCTTCTGCTTCAGAGAAGTTCACTTTAGGATCCACAGGTTCGTACAAAATAGTCCTCACTGTAATAATGGCATTAATATAAATCGTACAATTATCGCATAAATGGGCATATTCATCAATAGGTTTTATACCGGGTGCATTGAAAACAGTTTTAATTCGTTTACAGATAGAGAAATAAACTAACTATTCAACTCCATATTCATCTAATTTCCGGTGAAGAGTTTTTCTGCCTATTTCAAGAATATCAGCTGTTTTAGATTTATTTCCATTTTGAAAGGCTAAATTCTGCTGAATGATTATTTTTTCGGCTTCCGACAATGAAATTCCAACAGGAATTTGTATAGTATCTGCGTGAGTGTTTTGTATTACCGAGGGAGGAAGATCATCAAGAGCAATGCTGGTACCCTGACACATGACAACTGCGCTTTCCATACAATTTCTAAGCTGGCGGATGTTGCCGGGCCAATCATAGGTGTATAAGGCTGAGCGGGCCCTTGAATCTATACCGGTGATAGTTTTTCCATTTTCCCGGGCAAACTCTTCTAAAAACTGTGTTACCATAAGAGGAATATCATCCTTGCGGTCTCTCAGCGGCGGAATATGAAGGTGAACTACATTAAGACGGTAAAATAAATCC
>JAKJFV010000102.1 GCA_022704725.1 Spirochaetota bacterium | reverse complement strand
TCAGAAACGAATACTTCATCCGCCTGTACAAGATCTTTATATAAAACATGGGCAATCTGTTCGCGCAATTCCTGTAAGCCTGCTGAATCATCGCCATAACCGGAGTAACCCTTAACGGACCCGAGGTTTTCTACATATTTTTTCATTGATTCAACAATGTGAGGTGTTAATGGTTCTGTTGTATTTCCAATACCCAAACTGATAAGTTTAACATCCGGATGGGAAGCAGCGTAGGCCCGTCTTCGTTTTGCTATTTCCGGAAATAAATAACCTGATGCCAGGTTTGTAAAAGATTTGTTTCGTTTTATCATACTTTATACCTCTTTTAAAATACTATAACAAAAAAAAATAATTAGATAAAGAAGGGAAAGCAGTTAAAGACATTGTATTTCATCAAGAATTGCATCGCACATTCCGGATGTTCCTACACAAATAATACTTTTATCTGCAGGACAGCTGGAAATGTCGTTTGTTCTGTATCCCTTAATTAGTACATTTTCTACAGCCTGCTCGATGAGCAGGGATTCTTCATCAAGAGAAAGCGAATGCCGTAAAAGGAGGGCTGCAGAAAGTATTGTGGCTATTGGATTGGCCGAGTTTTTTCCCGACATATTGGGAGCTGATCCATGCAGGGGGCCATAAAGCCCCGGACAACCGCTCTCCCCTACTGCTGCTGAGGGTATCATACCTATAGATCCGCTTATCTCGCCTGCAATATCAGTTAATATATCGCCGAAAAGGGTGTTCGTTACAATAACATCAAAACTGCCCGGACTGCTTAACATTCTGCGGCATGCTTTATTTATATGAACATATTCTACGTCAACATCGCTGTAATCATAGGACAAAGATTTTGCAACCTCCCGCCAAAGGCGGCTTGATTCGAGCATATTTGCCTTATCAACAAGACAAAGATGTTTACGCCTTGAACGTGCGGCTTCAAAGGCGATGCGCAGCACCCGGCAGATCTGGTCATCGGTGTAGAGTTCGGTATCCCAGGCACATGAACCGTCCTCGGTTAATCCTTTTTCGCCGTTGTAAATTCCGCTGTTTAATTCGTTTACAATGAGAAAATTAAACCCGCTGCTGAGTATTTCTTCTTTTAACGGACTGGCATTATTAAGGGAGGTTGAGAAAAGTACCGGTCTGAAGGAAGCATACACATCCAGTCCTTTCCGCAGCTCAAGAAGGGCACGTTCAGGACGTAAAGATATTGGTAAAGAATCCCACTTTGGTCCGCCGAAGGGGCCTGTTAATACGGCATGTGTTCTTCTGCACTCAAAAAGTACCTCACACGGAAAGGGCTCTCCTGTCTGATCAAGAGCCTCACCCCCGGCGGTGAGCGTTGTATAAGTTACCGTATGCCCGAACCGTTTTGTCACAGCATCTATTACACGAACTGCTTCGTGCAGCATATCCGGACCTATTCCATCACCTGGAATAAGAGCGATAGTTATCTTCATAAATCTATAAACCTTAAGCACAAAAAAAAACGCTGTAAACTCAAGACAAGATTGTACAAAAAAAAAGAAAAAAAGTAAATACAAGAAATTACTATGGATGCATCATTAAAATTAGAGTAAAATTGGAAAGATGAATAGAAATTGGAGCACTACAGCACAAATTTTATCTGTAAGGCAGTCCGGCGAGGATAATCGAAGCGTAACAATGCTCACTAAAGACAAGGGCATTATTCAGGCTGTTTTATACGGCGGGCCTAAAAGCCGTCTAAGATCTCTTGTCGCACCGTATCACAGCGGGACAATATGGCTCTATACCGATGAGGTCCGTAAATCCACAAAAATATCTGATTTTGAGGTTCTCTCATACCGCAGTGAACTGCGTGAAAGTTTATTCAAAACCTGTGCTGCAGGGCTTTGTGCAGAACTTGCAGTAAAAACGCACAGCGGGGCCGATTTTGCAGAAACGTGGCTTTACGTTTCAAGTTTTTTAGACGGTTTGTGCCTTGTTGATGAACAGGAATCAAGAATTGCGCTGTTGCGCTTTCTGTGGAGATTTTTGTCGCTTCTTGGTTTTCAGCCTGACCCGTGTCATTGCGAAAGATGCGGAGAACAGATGTGTCTCATAAGCTCTTCTGCAAAAATTTTTTACAGCCTTCATGATTCGGCATTTTACTGCACCGAGTGTTCTATGCAGTATTCAGATAATCCCGGCTTTCTGCTTAACAAAGAAAGTGTGTCGTATTTAAAAGCAGTGACCACAGAAAAACCGGGTTTTGTAAGAAATTTAAAAGTTCAAAACGAAACAATTCTTGAACTGCAGGATTTTTTACTTCATCTGATTCAAAGTTTTGTTGAGGGAAAATTAATGTCTTTGGATCTGCTGCAGCGTTTCTGATATTTGCGGGTTTACTCATTTTTTCCTACCTAGTATACTTAATTACTTTTTTAATGGAGGCATTATAGAATTGCTTAAACGGGTACGAGGTCAAAAAATAAGGCTTGCAGGATTTAATAATCTTACAAAGTCTTTGAGTTTTAATATTTATGATGTGTGCTATGCTCACTCCGAGAAATCACAGATTGAATATCTTGAGTACATTGATAAGGAATATGACGCAGACAGACTGAGAAAGATTATTGAAGATGTAACTAAAATAATCGATGCCAAGCTTGTAAATATTTCTACCCAAGATTATGATCCGCGCGGTGCAAGTGTAGTAGCCCTTATTAATGAAGATCATTCAGATTTTACTCTGCCGGAAGCTTTTGTATGCGGACACCTTGATAAAAGTCACATTACTGCCCACACCTATCCCGAATACAATGCAAAGACAGGTCTTGCCACTTTTCGTGTTGATATTGATGTTTCAACGTGCGGCATGATAAGTCCATTGAGAGCCTTACACTATCTCATTGGAAGCTTTGACTCTGACATAGTTCTCATTGACTACCGTGTGAGGGGATTCACAAGGGATACACGGGGGAAAAAGATATTTATTGACCATGATATTAATTCAATACAGGATTATATTGCACAGGACGTATTAGAAGAGTACTTGGCTTATGACATTAACATTCTGTCCGATACAATATTTCATACCAAGATGAGGAAAAAAGAGCTGGATCTCGATAACTACTTATTTGGTGATGAAATTGAGCTCCTCAAAGATGATGAACAAAAAAAAGTAAAGAAACTTCTTGAAAAAGAAATTCAGGAGATTTTTGAATGCGAAAACTTTTAAAAGCTCTTCAGAACTTCTGTAAAGTTCATACTGAATATACAAGTACTCACAGCGGTTGGTTTTTTGAAATTTCCAGGGTATTAAAAAAAGAAAAAACTAAGTGGCAGAAGATTTGTGTAGTAGAAACAAAAGAATTTGGAAAGGCCCTCCTCCTGGACGGTATTACGCAGATTACAGAGGAGCAGGAGTATCAATACCACGAACCTATGGCTCATGTTCCTCTTTTGTGTCATCCGGAACCGGAATCTGTTCTCATTATTGGAGGAGGAGATGGTGCGCTCCTTCGCGAAATACTGCTTCACCCTTCTATCAAGAAGGCGGATTTTGTCGAACTTGACGAGGGCGTTATCGAGTTCTGCAAAGAATATTTTCCGGAAATGGGAGCTTCTTCTTTTTCCGATTCACGTGTGACGATTCATATAGAAGACGGCAGAGCCTTTGCCCAAAGAGCGGCTGCTGAAAAGAAATCCTATGATGCAATATTCATGGATATGACGGATCCCTCAG
This sequence comes from Spirochaetota bacterium, assembly GCA_022704725.1. Classification (GTDB taxonomy): domain Bacteria; phylum Spirochaetota; class Spirochaetia; order Treponematales; family Treponemataceae; genus JAAZLA01. Next base: position 2,497 of record JAKJFV010000102.1, on the reverse strand, counting down.
GTCCATCGCTTGCCCTTTACACGAGGGAATTTTTTATGATAATTGAACACCTTTTAAAAGATGACTTATCTTTTTTTATTATGCACTCAGAATCTCCGGATTTAAGGCCTAATACATTTGCAAAAATTCATGCAACACTTAATACTGTCTTCCCCCGGGTTCAGCCCATGATAAGTTATGTAAGAATGTATGGAGGTCTTTGGTCATGGGCCTTGTGCAGCAAAGGGTTGAAAAGCTTTTCCACAAAACCTTCAATAGCAGATGAAAGAATTCGTGAACGTAACTTACAAAATTTGAAAATCATTAACGAAGAAACCTGGTCGTCATTCTTCAGCTTATGGCCGGTTCATAAAACCCTTCTTTTAAAAAATACAGAACCTGCAACAGACAAAAATCCGGAATACCCTTTAAAATAAAAAAACCCGCCTTACGGCAGGTTTTTTGGAGGTGGGGAGAATCTCAGCTTCCAGTCGCTGACTTCCTGTCATATTAAATGATGCGCCATGGACGGAGCCCTGACCGTTATAGGGATTCGAGTTTGCAAGTGCTAACTCGGAAAGCAGATAAAACAGGATGTTTTATCTGCTTAGCACGCCCTCAGCCACTGACGGTGCCTTCCTTGGCACCTTTTCTTCGCATTCGCTCAGCGTGACTTCGGGGAGTTCAATTCTCCCCACCCCATAATAAAAAAACCCGCCTTACGGCAGGTTTTTTGGAGGTGGGGAGAATTGAACTCCCGTCCGGATGTGCGGGTCAGAAACGTCTACAGGTTTAGCAGTGCGAGTTAATTGTCGGGAACCGGTGTCAGCACTGCAAGCGTCGATTCCTTATTCCAGTAATGTTCCCCTTTACCGTCTGGACCCGGCAAAGGGTAAGCTCCGGTCAGTGACAGAAATTCGGACCGTTCAGAGCGGCACAATCCGGTTTCCGCGCTCTGCTAACTAAGCAGCGAGAGCGTAATTGTCGTTTGTTTCGGCAATTATAAGTTTTCGCCCGTTTGGAGGACAGACAACCTCACCTGCAGTCAAAGACCGCGAATCACGCCCGTCGAAACCGGTGCACCCCCGGTTGCGGGTATTAGCAGACTGATACTATATCAGTACTGCTTCTGCATAAATCTACGGTTAAAAACCGTAAAAGTCAAGTGCTGTCTTTACCTTATCAGCTAAAAATGCTATTCTTTACTATATATTGCGTTTTTTCGCACTATTCAGGCAGATACTCGGATATTAGCCGAACAGCAGTACGTTAATTCCGGTAAATATACAAATAGAAACGGGCTAGTAATGGTACTCGTTCTATGACCACAAAGGTGAATATGGATTTTAATGAATTCTCTCTGCACGAAACCCTCATGAAGGGAATAGCCGATGCAGGCTATGTAACGTGCACCCCTGTCCAGGAACAGGTTCTTAAGGGCTCCCTTGACGGAGCAGATTTGTATGTGCAGTCTCAGACCGGCACAGGAAAAACAGCAGCATATCTTATATCAGTTATACAGGAATTGTTAACACGGGAAGATATGAAGGGCAAAAAAGCTCTTATTATGGTTCCTACCCGTGAACTGGCTGTTCAGGTTGAGCAGGAAGCAAAAATGCTGAGCTCTCACACGGGCTTGCGGTGTGCAAGTTTTTACGGCGGAGTGGGCTACGGACGCCAGGCAGACCAGTTAAAAAAAGATGTCAGCATACTGGTTGGTACGCCGGGCCGCGTCATAGATTTACAGGAATCGGGCACCATGGATCTGAGCAATGTAGGTTTTTTAGTAGTCGATGAAGCAGACCGTATGTTCGACATGGGTTTTTATCCAGACTTACGCAAGCTTATAAAGGTTCTTCCCTCTGCAGCAGAAAGACAGACCATGCTCTTCAGTGCAACACTCAACAGCTATGTTAAAAATCTTGCATGGGAATATACTGAGGATGCAAAAGAAATTACCATCGAATGCGAGCAGATTACTGTTGATGAAATTGAACAGATGCTTTTTCATGTTTCAAGCGATCAGAAAATGCAGTTGTTGTTGGGAATTATCAGAAATGAAAAACCTGAAAGCACCATTGTGTTCTGCAATACAAAAAGAGCCTGTGAAGTTATTTCAAAGCGTCTTTCAATCAACGGTATTGAAAGCGAATTCATTATCGGCGACCTACCGCAGTCAAAGAGGCTTCAGGTTCTTGAATCTTTTAAAAGAGGTTCTCTGCGATGTCTCGTAGCCACCGATGTTGCAGCGCGCGGAATTGATGTTAATGACCTTGCAATGGTTATTAATTATGACCTCCCCAATGAAAGCGAAAATTATGTTCATAGAACAGGCCGGACAGCGAGAGCCGGAAAAACAGGAAAGGCGTATACCTTCTGCAGCGAGCAGGATGTATATAATCTCCCGGCAATCGAAAAGTACATTGAAAAGCCAATACCTTCCACTGTTGCAACGGATGACATGATGAGTGAGGATAAAAGTGCCGGCATGTATATCCGTACTGATTCCTACGGCGAT
>JAKJFV010000101.1 GCA_022704725.1 Spirochaetota bacterium | reverse complement strand
TACTATAAGTATCGAAAGAAAAATGCTTCATTATAAGTACTAATATATCGTAATATGATAAGACTTGTATCAATAAAAAAATACCAATTATTTTTATCCGAATTTATTGACAGAATAAAGCAATAACCCTACAATTAAACTAAGTATGGATGATGTAATAACAAATAGTATTGAAAGTGATTTGCGACATTTAGAAAAACAGTATTCTCTAGATGTACTTGATGATTGGGTTACAACTGCGGGTTTAATTGATTCTGCTCTTACCATGATAGCATCTACTATTCCGGGCTCGAATCCTCATATCTTTGTGCATATTAGCGAAGCGCGTGAATACCGCGAGATAGACAGAGAAGGTGTTTCCTCTATACCGGAAGATTCTTTGTTTACCGCTTGCCTTTCAATGCAGTCTTCAGGAAGCTCTATTGATGAAGTTTTTGAAGATTATAATCTCAATGACTCTTTGCTACATAAACTTTTGAGCGAAAGATATTGTGCAAAGTTTGTCATACCCATAGTGTACCGATTTTCTCTTTTAGCCTTTATTCTTCTTTCGGTTAAAGATCTTTCGGACGATCAAATGTCATTTATGAATGAATTATTATCTCGTTTAAAGATCAATTTATATGCTGCTTCAATTGCAGATAATCGTCAAAGAGAATTAATCGATCTTTCAGAATATCCCGAAACACTTCATAATTATGCAAATTTGGCTGAAATTATTAAACACCTTCTCGAAGATATGGGTAAAAAACTTTCTTTCGATTATGGTGTCTATTATCATTATGATGAATATTTAGATTTACTTATTCCTGATGTATGGATTACGGGAGGAATTAAACCCGATCCCTTACCGAGCGGAAAGGGTATTTCTGGATTAACGCTTGAACGTAAACGTCCTGTGTATATTCCCGACAGAGAAAAACATCCGTCTTATTCTTCAATGGAACAGGAGAGGTTTATTCAAGGTTCTTGTATTTCTTGTCCCGTTCAAACAGATAAAAAGATTTTTGGAGTTATAAGTCTTTCCAGAGAAGCGGGAAAAAAAGAGTTTTTTGGTGTAGAACACCGATACATGCTCGAAATTCTTACGGCTTTTTTAGCTACCGAGATGAACAATCGTCTTTTATATACAGAACTTGAAGAAAGTTATTTTTCTACCGTATCGTCTCTTACTAAGGCCCTTGAAGCAAAGGATCACTATACCAAGGGACATTCAGAGCGAGTAATGAAATACGCGGTTGGTATAGCTAAAACCCTCAATCTTTCTTATGATTCAATTCGTCGAATCCGTTATGCTGCTATTCTCCATGATATTGGTAAAATAGGTATTAGCGATTCAATTATTACAAAAACGACCAGTTTAACGGAAGCAGAATACAAAGAAATTAAAAAACATACCGAAATAGGCTACGACATTGTAAATGATTCAGGTTTTTTTTCCGAAATACGTGATTTAATACGGTATCATCATGAAAAAATTGATGGAAGTGGCTATTATGAAAAACATTCCGGTGATTATCCTTGGGAAGCTATGATTATAAGTCTTGCAGATATTTATGATGCACTGGCTTCCGACCGTCCTTATCGTAAGGCATATACTCATGAAGAAGCATTACAATCTCTTGAAAAGCTTGTAGGAATAAATTTTGACCATAAAATATATAGAGCTTTTAAAGATTGGATGAAAACCGAGAAGGCGCATAATCGCTCGGCAGTCTAGATTATTTATATATTATTTATTATACTTTTATATACGATAGCCGATTTTCCGGCTAAATCTACTCTAATTTCAGGAGACCAAAATGGTTTATTCGGCAGAAGTGGAACATATGTGTCCCTTGGCAAAGGCCGCCTATCACGGACCTGCTCCTATTCCTCAAGAGGGAAAATGGGTTCAGGTTAAGGAAGTTAAAGATATTTCCGGTTTTACACACGGTGTGGGTTGGTGCGCTCCCCAGCAGGGTGCTTGCAAACTTACTTTAAACGTTAAAGAAGGTATTATTCAAGAAGCTTTAGTAGAAACACTCGGTTGCTCAGGTATGACACACTCAGCTGCAATGGCTTGTGAAATTCTCATTGGAAAAACACTTCTTGAAGCATTAAACACCGACCTTGTTTGCGATGCGATTAATACGGCAATGCGTGAGCTTTTTCTCCAAATCGTATACGGGCGCACACAGTCTGCCTTCTCGGAAGAGGGTCTTGTAGTAGGTGCTTCTTTGGAGGACCTTGGAAAGGGCTTGCGATCACAGGTTGGAACGATGTTTGCAACTGCCAAGAAGGGTCCCCGCTATCTTGAAATGGCAGAAGGATATGTCGAAAAAGTCGCTGTAGACAAAGACGGTGCAATTATTGGGTACAAGTTTCTTAACTTTGGAAGAATGATGGATGCAATAAAAAAGGGAGAAGATCCTGCAACTGCAATGGAAAAAGCACGCGGTTCTTACGGACGCACAACTGAAGATCAGGGTGCAGTAAAACTTATTGATCCCCGCAAGGAGTAATACAATGGCATTATTTGAAAGCTATGCACGCCGTGAAAAACAAGTTCTTGCGGCAATAAAAAAATATGGTATTAACACCATCGAAGAATGTAAAAAAATCTGTGAAGACAAGGGCGTTGATGTTCTTAAGCTTGTAGAAGGTGTTCAGCCGATCTGCTTTGAAAACGCAAAATGGGCCTACGTTGTAGGCGCTGCAATGGCAATTAAAAAAGGTGAAAAAACCGCTGTAGAAGTAGCTAAAACACTTGGTGAAGGTTTACAGGCTTTCTGTATTCCCGGCTCTGTTGCAGACGACCGCAAAGTAGGTGTCGGACACGGAAACCTTGCAGCAATGCTTCTTTCTGACGAATCAAAATGTTTTGCTTTCCTTGCAGGTCACGAATCTTTTGCCGCTGCAGAAGGCGCGATCGGTATTGCACGTTCAGCTAACCGCGCACGCAAGACTCCTCTCCGCGTTATTCTTAACGGTCTTGGAAAAGATGCTGCTCAGATTATCAGCCGCATTAACGGTTTTACCTATGTTCAGACACAGTTTGACTATTTTTCCGGAAAATTAACTATCGTTAAAGAAATTCCCTATTCAAACGGTGAAAGAGCTGCTGTAAAGTGCTACGGTGCAGACGATGTACGCGAAGGCGTTGCAATTATGCATCAGGAAGGTGTTGATGTTTCCATTACCGGTAACTCAACCAATCCTACCCGTTTCCAGCATCCTGTTGCAGGTACCTACAAAAAAGAATGCATCGAACAGGGTAAAAAATACTTCTCTGTAGCTTCTGGCGGCGGAACAGGACGTACTCTCCACCCCGATAACATGGCAGCAGGTCCTGCTTCTTACGGTATGACCGACACCATGGGACGCATGCACTCAGATGCACAGTTTGCAGGTTCTTCTTCTGTTCCTGCACACGTAGAAATGATGGGACTTATTGGTATGGGCAACAACCCGATGGTAGGCGCATCAGTTTCTGTAGCTGTAGCAATATCAGAAGCTATGAACAAATAATTACCCTTGAAGTAATGTGAAACCGGTATTCTTAAGGAGTACCGGTTTTTTTATAACAAAAATATTGAAAATGTCATGCCCTGATGGAAAATCCTGTATATTTGATGTATAATTTACTTCATTGCGTACAGTAAATATCTAATATACATTGCTGGAATGCAGAAGGATTGAACTAGTATGGAAAAAAAAGTTGCACTTATATTTAATCCTGTTGCCGGAAAGGGTCATGCAGAAAAATATTTACCGGTTATTCGAAAACAATTCGAAAGCTTAGGCATTATATATGAACTTTTTCAGACAGAGAGAGTCGGTCATGCACAGGAGATTGCACAGCAGAACTGTGACAAATTTCCCGTTATTGCAGTTGCAGGAGGGGACGGTACCTGCAATGAAGCGATCAATGGAATCATGGCGTATAGGAAAACAAGCGGTGGAAAATGTCCCGATTTCGCGGTAATTCCAGTAGGGCGGGGCAATGATTTTTCTTACGGGGCAGGTGTTCCAAAAGATATTGGAGAAGCCTGCAGAATAATTGCTGATAATACAACAAGAGCCCTTGATGTAGGCCGTATAACCGGCGGGTTTTACCCCGAAGGGAAATACTTTGCAAACGGCATCGGCATCGGCATCGGGTTCGATACGGTAGTAGGTCTTAACGCTGCAAAACATACAAATTTACATGGCGCCATGAGCTACCTTGCAGGTGTTGTCGACACCTTTAAAGTATTTAATAATTCTTCCAAATCAATAATTTCGTATAACGGTAAAACCGAAGAATACGAATTTACTCAAATTTCAATTTTAAACGGAAGGCGTATGGGCGGTTTATTCTATATGGCTCCCGAGTCCGATATTTCCGACGGCAAACTGGATCTTTGTATGACTGTCCAGGCGCTCACCCGGCTTCAGATGATTAGACTGCTTTTTAAGTATTTTCGCGGATCTCAGATTTATTCTCCTTTAATGAAGACAGCCCGGTCTTTTTCGTATGAAATAACAGCTCCCAACGGAGGGCTTGTCTGCCATGCTGATGGTGAGACTGTTTGTACCGACGGAACACATCTTTTTATTGAATGCGTACCGTCTGCGCTTCGTATTTTTACAAAGCCCGGATTACCTTCTCCCCTTGCAGTTACTGCAAAGGCTGATGCATGATAAAACGGTTTATTCATTTTACTGTTACAGGGTTTATTTATATTGTTCTTAGTATTCTTTGTAAGGTTGATAAATCTGAAATTTCAAGACTGCCCGAAAAAGGTCCCTGTCTCTTTGTTACGAATCATGTCAACTTTTTAGAAGTTCCGCTGATCTATACCTGTATGCAGCCCCGCATTGTACATTCATTGATCAAAACGGAGACATGGAAAAATCCTTTTTTACGTTTTTTAGCAGGCATCTGGCATGCAATACCTATAAAAAGAGGTACTGCAGATTTTTCGGCCTTTAGTGCAGCAGAGCAGGTTTTTAAAAATGAAGGCATTTTAATTATGGCGCCTGAGGGAACTCGAAGTAAAACCGGCATACTGCAGCGCGGCCATGCCGGAGCTGTGCTATTGGCAGTACATAATAATGTTCCAATATATCCGCTGGTACATACCGGAGGGGAGAAATTCTATACCAACCTTAAAAAGTTTAGAAGAACTGCTTTTAAATTTCATGTTGGAAAGCCTTTTTATATAGAAACCAACGGCGAAAAACTTGATTCGGCTTTACGGCAGAAACTTACAACACAGCTTATGAGCCGCATTGCTGTTCTGCTGCCCGAAGAACAGCGGGGACATTATGCTTTGGAAAATCTTGACTTCACCCCCAATTTGCGGGATGCATAAATAATTCTATGATTCTGTATGCAGGAGCCTTTTCCGCGGGTTTTGAAAAAATAATTCCTTCTCTAATTACAGAAGCCGTACCGGATGCATCCGTTGAACGTGTTGAATCCGCCCTTGTTCTATTTTCAAGTGCGGACATACTCAAAGAAGAAGATCTTCCCTTTATAAATACCCTGTATGTGTGTTTATCAGTCTGGAATACCAATACTGTTTCTTTTTCAGATTTGTGCAGACAAATCCCTTATTCTACTTTACACAATCGTTTAACGCCCTTTCTGGATGGTAAAAAAACATACCGCCTCCGTTTTTCGAGAGAAAATCAATTTTGTTCAGTAGATAAGAATCTTGTCTCATCTGTTGAAAAATCCATAACAAAACTTACAGGATTAGCACCCGACAGGCTTAATGCAAAGACTGAATTTTATATGGTTATACGCCGGGAAAATCTAAGTTTTTTTGCCCTTAAATTAACCGAAAAAGGTTCGTCCGAGAAACTCTATGACAAGGGAGAACTACGTCCGGAAACAGTACGGCTTATGCTGTATGCTTCAAATGCTTCAGAAGAAGACTATGTTATTTGTGATCCCTTTGCAGGATCCGGATCAATTCCGCGGCAGATTGCCGAGCTATATTCAGACGCTCACATTTATGTAAATGATATTGATGCACAACGTTCTTTGCAGTTAAAACAAGAGTTTGCTGATGCACAGCGGTTTACCGTTACTGCATACGATGCCGGTCTCCTGAGTCATATAGAAAAAAGCAGTGTTAACCTGATTGTAACCGATCCTCCGTGGGGCAGTTTTGATAGTTCTCTTACAAAAGAAGGTCTTTGCCTCTTGTATAAAAATATGCTCAAAGAATTCGACCGCATACTCATACCCGGCGGCCGGGTTTCTGTACTAACAGGTGCAAAAACCGAGTTTGAAGATGCTGTATCTTCTTCTGTTTGTTTTACTAAAAGCAGGAAAGGAGACAATTTTCGAACTGATATTCTCATTAACGGAAAAAAAGCA
>JAKJFV010000100.1 GCA_022704725.1 Spirochaetota bacterium | reverse complement strand
TTCATTCTCTTAATAAAGTCTGCCGGGTCTTGTAATTCCGCTCCGCTTAAGATAAGCGCCTGATCCAGAAGAACAAAGGAAACATCTGCAATAAAATCTGTGTCATCAGTATCTCTAAGTTTTGAAACAAGGGCATGATCACCGTTTACTTCGAGAATCGGTTTTACTTCGCCCATGCCGGCTTGTCCCATTGCCTTCATCATGCGTTCCATCTGGAGTGAAGGATCGTTTTCATCGACAACAATGCAGGAAGGTGAATCGGAAAGGCGTTTTGAAAGATGAACATCTTTAACCTTGTCGCCGAGCGCTGCCTTAATTTTATCTACAACAGGTTTAAATTCTTTTTCTTTTTTCTCGGCTTCTTTTTTGTCTACGCCGAGCTCTTCATCGCTTCCTGCTCTATTTACCGCTTTAAGATCAAATTCTTTGTATTTGTTTAGTGATGGAATTACGATGTCGTCAATATCATCTGCCATTATGAGAACTTCAAAGCCCTTGGCCTTGTAGGCTTCCAGAAGCGGGGATGAACGGAGGTTTTTCTCATCGCCGCCTGTAATAAAGTAAATGGCTTTTTGATCAGTCTTCATACGCTGAACATAGTCTGCAAAACTTGTCCATGCGTTTTCGCCTGTTCCTTCTGCTGCGGTACTTTTAAATCGAATAATTTCTGCTATTTCTTCGCGGTTTGCAAAGTCCGAGTACAAGCCCTCTTTTAAAGGTCTGTTGTACTGGCTTATAAAACTGTTCCAATTATCAATTTTTTCTTTATTTTCTGCGCTCGGTTCTACGCCTTCACCTGCTTCTGCAAGCGTCTTTTTTGCCTTATCAGCTGCATCTGCCATTTTCTTAAATTCGCTTAAGAGTTTTTTAACAGAAGATGTTTTAATGGTAGAGAGGATTCTATTCTGCTGCAGAATTTCACGGCTTACATTGAGCGGAAGATCTTCGGAGTCAATAATACCGCGCACAAAACGGAGATATGAGGGAAGGAGTTCACGGTCATCATCGGTTATAAATACGCGTTTTACATAGAGTTTTACGCCGCTTTTGTAATCTGCCTGATACATGTCAAAGGGTGCAGTTTGAGGAACATAAAAGAGTGTTGTGTATTCCTGTGTGCCCTCTGCATTGGTGTGCACGTACATGAGAGGATCCTGCGTGTCGTGCGAAAGTGTTTTATAAAAGTCGTTGTAGTCTTCTTTTTTAAGGTCGCTTTTTGAGCGTTTCCATAGTGCGCTTGCACTGTTGATCTGATCAATTTTGTCTTCTTTGCCGGTTTCTTTTCCCTTGTCGTCAAATTTTTTCTGTTCATAGTGAAGAAAAATAGGGAAGGCAATGTGATCGCTGTAGCGTTTTACAAGGTCTTCAATCTTCCATCTTGTAGCGTATCCTTTATCTTCATCGCTTAAGTACATAACAACTGCAGCGCCGTGAGACGTATCGAATCCGTATTTTTTTGCCTCATCGCTGTCTGTTTTAAGCTCTTCAATTTCGTATGATTCTGTACCGTCGCTTGTCCATTTGAAAACTGATGCGGTCCCTGCCTTGCGGGTAATAACTTCGATTTTTGTAGAAGTCATAAAGGCCGAATAAAACCCGACGCCGAACTGTCCGATGAGAGCAGAATCTTTTTTAGCTTCTTTTTCAAGTTTTTCTAAAAATGCTTTTGTTCCTGAGCGCGCAATGGTTCCGAGGTTAGCTGTTAAGTCTGCCTCATCCATACCAATGCCGGTATCTTTAACAGTGAGCGTTTTTGCATTTTCATCGAAAGAAATATCGATCCGCGGGTCAAAAACAACAGATTTGTATGCATCGTCTGAGAGGGTTAAATACTTTAACTTGTCGAGTGCATCCGATGAGTTGGAAACAATTTCCCTTAAGAAAATATCTTTGTTTGAGTAAAGAGAGTGAATGATTAATTTAAGAAGCTGAGACACTTCTGTTTGAAACTGATACTTGGCCATGTTATTCCTCTATATATTATAAAGTTGATAAATAAAATATAATTAAAAACAAAAAAAGCGGCAAGTTTTTTAACAAAAAACTACCGCCTTCATTTGTATTATACCTTTTGCAATTTCTATAGTGAAGTTATTTGAGCTCTTTAAGTTCTGCTCCTATCGATTTAGCTGCAATTGCGCCGTCGGAAGCCGCTTTTACAATTTGTAGAAATCCGCCTGCGGCATCTCCTGCTGCATAAATTCCGGGGAAGTTTGTTTTCATGTCCTTGTCTGTGATGAGGGTGCTGCTGTCTGCCCCAGTTCCTGTTTCGAGTCCCAGTTTTGCAGCAAAGTCAGACGCTCCTGCAGTTCCAAGGGCAGCGAAAATACCCTGAACAGGGAAAAGCTCTGTTGCAGTCCCGCTGTCAGATACAGCTTCTATTCCGCTCACTGTCTGTTCGCCGGCAACTTTGACAATCTTACCTTTAACAACCCTTACTCCGTCGGGAACTTCTCCTTCCAAGGAGAGGCCGTTTGTAAAAAGTGTAATATTCTTTGTCAGGTTATAAAGATGCTCAAGCTCGGAAACTGCATAGGCTCCGTTTCCTATTACGGCAACTGCCTTATTTTTATAGAAGAAACCGTCGCAAACGGCACAAAAACTAATACCTTTTCCTTTAAATTCTTCGAAGCCTGGTACTTTTAGGCCGGTTCTCTGTTTACCGGTTGCGATTAATACAGATTTGGCAAGAATATCAGTTTTTTTATCGGGTTCTTTTATAGTAACCGTAAACCTGTACGGTTCCTGTCCGTAAGCTGCTTCAAGAGAAGTTACTTCTGCACTAAGAACAGGTATACCCAGGTTTTCCGCCTGGGCAATTCCTATGCGTGCCAGCTCTTCTCCGCTTACCGGTTTTTCCAATCCGTAGTAATTTTCAATTTTTTCTGCCTTGCCCAGTGCGCCGTAATCTTTCCCTATGACAACAACAGAATGTTTAGCTCTTTTTAAATACAAGGCAGCAGTAATACCTGCAGGGCCTTTTCCTATAATAACAGTATCAAATTGTGTTTCCATAGCACACCTCGAAAATGGTATATCAGTATAATATAGTAAAAAAAAGTTCTTTTGTGTAACATACTCACAAAGGGAAGAAGAAAAATCTTTATGGATACACCGATTGACAATAGTTGTATTACAGAAAGGACAGGTGTATAATCAAGGCATGAACGAACTATATTCGATGCATTTGAAAATAACTAAAGTTGAAAACGGACAATTTCTCGCCGAATCTGAAGATATTCCCGGCCTCGTTGCTCAAGGAAGAACCATTGCAGAAACTGTTGAAATAGCTCAGGATGTTGCAAGAAAACTTCTTGATTCATATATAGAACACGGCGATCCCATTCCTGCTTCTTTGAAGCCTATTTCAGATGAAATTGAATTCAATGTTCCCGTTGGAGTTTAAATGGGACGACTATTCCAAATCACCCGGGGGACATACCTGAAGGAACAATGGGTGCTATTTTAAAACAAGCCGGAGTAGATGTAGATTTATTTCTGGAAGCGTAAATCTTAAAAACCAACATACACACCTTTACACTCTTCTTTCATACTGATACAACTAATCCATTATGGAAATTCAAAAAAATAAGAATCGTCTGAGTCTTTTTAAGCTCTCGTGGCCGATGTTTATAGAAGAACTAACAGGCGGAATAACAGCCTTTACAGATACTCTATTTATCAGTATGGTGTCGGATGAAGCTGCAGGTTCAGTGGGAATGCTCGCATCAGTCTTATGGCTGGGATATTTTATTATTCCCCAGTTTACCTCTGCAGGTACTAGTGTTTCTGCTCAGTACATGGGCGCGAAAAGAGATGATAGGGTTGTACCAGCATGGTTTGCTAATATTTGTATAAGCACGCTGATGGGGTCTCTTCTAACGTTTGTCATGTTCCTATTTTCAGGAAAGATTGGTGTAATGCTTGGAATGAGCAGCGTTCAAAATGAATACGCATCATCATATCTTTCTATAATAGTGTTGAATTTTATACTTGTTGGTTTACGTACATCATACGGGTCAATACTTGCTTCAAAGGGATTAACCCACTGGAATATGACTGCCTCGATGATAACCAATGTGATCAATATTCCGTTAAATTGGGTTCTGCTCACTGGTTTCTGGATATTCCCGGAACTTGGCATCCGCGGTATCGCCCTTGCAACGGTTATCTCATATTTTGCCGGATTTTGCGTCATTTTTTATATGGTGCATTTCAGACTGAAGGTTTCATTTTTTGTTGAAAATCTTATAAAAAATGCTAAAAAAGCTGCGGTGCCTATATTAAAAATAGGAATACCGGCTGCGCTTGAACCCTTCAGCTATACCGTACAGAGCATTATTGTCTCGGCCGTTATCATTAAACTCGGCTCTGCTGCAATGAGCGCAAACACCTATGTTAACAGATTTAATTTTTTGGATATGGCCTCTTCATGGGCCTTGACCATGGGAGGACAAATCCTTATGAGTCACTATCTGGGAGCAGGCGAAATTGACAAGGTAAAGAAAACATACTGGAAAATTGCATCAATTATTTGTTCTTTTGCGTTTATTGTATATTTAGTCATAGTATTAGCTCCTCATTTTTTTATATCTTTTTTTACCACAGATTCCCTTATAATATCGTTGTCCATACCGCTTCTGTTTGTAGCGCTTGTGCTTGAACCGGTACGCGCCGTTAATGTACTTGGCGGGGTAGCCTTAAAAACAGTTGGGGACGGGAGATTTTCTGTTGTTGTAAGCTTAATTTTTATGTGGGGTCTGGTTCCGGTTCTTATTGCATGCGTCGCACTCGGCGGGGGACTAATAAGTGTGTGGGTCAGCCTCCTTGCGGATGAGGTAATTCGTGCTATAATAAATATCTGGAGATGGAGAAGCGGCCGGTGGATGGGCAAGCGGGTTATTGACGAACATAAGTAGGATGTATGATAAAAAGCGTCTGTAATAGCGCCGCTTTTTATCATTGAAAGTTTGCGCTGCAAACTTCATTATTAAACTGCACTTTCTCATTACATTGTGAAAGTGCATAAAAAAGACAATTCGAAAACTCAAGTTTTCTCCTTGTCTTTTTTTAGGAGAAATAGATGGTAAAGCATATTGTAGCATGGAGACTTAAAGAGGAAGTTCTTGGAAATACAAAAGAACAGAATGCTAAACTGATAAAGGAAAAGCTTGAAAACCTTGTTGGTAAAATTCCGGGGCTTTTAAAAGCAGAGGTTGGTATAAACTTTACACAGGATGACTGTGCAAGCGATGTGGTGTTGTATTCTGAATTTGAGTCAAAAGAAGCTCTTGCAGCGTATCAGGTGCATCCAATTCATAAAGAAGCCGCTAGCTTTGTTCTGGAATGCAGAACAGAGCGGCGGGTAATAGATTTCGAAGTATAATAATGTTAGGAGGGTCTATGAAAAAAATTCACTTAGTATGGTTTATTCCGCTGCTGCTGGTTTTTACCGGCTGTATGACAGGCGATGTTTCCAGCGACGGAGCAATGCTCAAGGCCTATCTAGATCCTGCCGCACTCAAAGAACTTACAGAGAATCCGAGAAGCGATATTTGGATAATTGACGTAAGACCGTTATCAGCTTATAACGCAGGACATATTCCAACAGCAAAAAGTTACCCTTCAAGTGAAGTTATGAGCAGAATAGATGAGCTTCCTAAGTCCCAGTACTTAATTGTGTATTGTGAAACAGGGGGAAGAGCTGGAGCGGTAATATCGAACCTTGAAAAAGAAGGCTATACCAGAATGATGAACTGGGGCGGATACAAGCGCTGGCCCTATGAATTTGAGAAAGCAGAGTAATTTATAAAACCCCTTTTTAACTGAACCGGAGAAGGTAATGAAGAAAATTTGGTTTTTTCTAATATTTTTACCAGAAATATTTTGCTGTACAGGCTGTATTTCATATTATGCAACACCTCTTACCTCAAATTCCATAAAGGGGACGATAGATACTGTCGGACCGGCTTTTACGAATATTGACGAAGGCTGGCATCCTTATGCAAGCGGTGTTTACTTTGACAAACAGTTATTGAGCGATCTTTATTCATCAGCAGAAACAATGAGAGGCGGAGCATTAACAGCCGGCATAAATTATCATAAAAAATTTGATAAAGAAAATGCAATATATCCATTTATTGGATCAGCCTTGTCTGCCTCTTTATTGCAATACACGCCCTATTTTACAGAAGAACAATCTATTGCCTACGAATCTGCAGGCATTGATATTTCCCGGCCCGGTTTAGATTACTCTGCAGAATTAACCATAAAACCAGGAATATCTTTTTATACTAAACATCTGCTTAGTTCATATTATTTAATAGCACTGGCAGAATATGAGAACGGCGAATATACTGCACTCCGGAAAAGAGCCGACGG